>NZ_WQQD01000012.1:0-13377 GCF_018785605.1 Blautia sp. MCC270 | reverse complement strand
GATTAGCATAAATTCTGTGCATCGCGAAGCGTGTTACTGAGAACGGAGTGAACAGTAATATTATTTTATTCCATTATTGAGAATGTTTTCCACTTCCTCCATCTGGCCCAGAAGCATTTTCTGGCGGTCGTCAAAAAGAAGACCTTTATTATGCCTGTAATACTGGTCAGAACCGTTCTCCCGAATGAACCAAAGACTATAATAGTTGGCATTCAGTTCTGTGATAAATGCCACCATTTCCTGGCTGTCCCCAAAAGCAGCTTCCATGAAGTCGAAGACGTTCTGAAGAGTAAAGGATATTTCGTCAGTTCGGTTTTCGTAGGCTTCGGTTTCGGATTCAAAGAGGGCTTTCACAAACTCATAGTTCCGGTTTGATGATGGAACTTCCGATTCTGCTGCGGCACTTCCGCCTCCTGCCAGCTTTGAACCTGATCCGGTTTTATCTGATCCGATTAATTCCGATCCGGTTATTTTCAATCCGGACGCATTTTCAAAGAATGACACAACACGTTTCTGTATACGCTCCTGCTGTTTTGTAAGAAGCTCACTCTTTTTGTCCTTTTCAAAATCCGCCTCTGCTTTTTCCATGAGATTTTTTGCTGTGAGGCTGTCCTGATCTTCTCTGAAGTACACCATATAATCATACAGTTTCGTGAGGTAGGCATCAGTAAGATAGCATTCTGTAAAAAGCTCGCTGAGCTTTCCGTTGAGAAGGCTTACAATGCTCAAATGCTCGTCCAGAGAGGCTGTGCGGATCTTACCCAGAGTAATGGGATCCCACTTTCCTTTCAGGATGTCCTCCACTTTATAGTCCGTTCTGTACTTATAATAAAGAGCCAGATAGCCTGCAAAATCCTTCGCGATCATCCTGTGCTGAATGTACTGACTGACCACCTCACGGTCTACGGTTTTTCCAAGGATCTCATAAACCTGGATCAGACGGGAAAGATCCTCCCAGCCTCTGGCTGTGGCAAAGATCTTTCCGTCTACGGTATTCTCCACCCTGTAGAAATTTTTTCTGCGAAGCTCCAGATAGGAGATCACCGCCGGATGAATTCCCTGCTGATAGGCGTATTCCTTCCATACATCAAAGTCTGCCTCCACATCGATCTTCTTGATACGGTCCAGAGTGACCACATCGAATTCCCGGACGGATTTGTTATATTCTGGCGGATTGCCTGCTGTGACGATCACCCAGCCTTCCGGCACCTTCTGGTTTCCGAAGGTTTTTCCCTGAAGGAACTGCAGCATCATCGGCGCTAGTGTTTCAGATACGCAGTTGATCTCATCAATGAACAGGATGCCTTCTTTCAGACCTGTTTTTTCCATTTTTTCGTAAACGGACGAAATGATCTCACTCATGGTATATTCCGTGACAGAAAATTCTTCCTCACCATAATTCTTTTTTACAATAAAAGGAAGTCCCACAGCACTCTGCCTAGTGTGGTGGGTAATGGTATAGGAAACAAGAGCAATCCCGCATTCCCTTGCTATCTGTTCCATAATCTGCGTCTTTCCGATTCCCGGAGGGCCCATAAGAAGGATCGGTCTCTGTCGGATCGCCGGGATCCGGTACTCACCGAATTCGTCCTTTGAAAGATATGCTTCTATGGAATCTCTGATCTCCTGCTTTGCTCGTTTTATGTTCATGGTTTTTCTTCTCCTTACAATTCTTCCTCCGTGATCACCAGCTTCATGGCCCAGGCCGGGATATCCACATCCTCAGGCTCCTGCTCCATAAATACAAATGCTGTCCGGTATGGCGGCATCTTTGCCGGAAAAATCCCGTATCCGTCTGTAAAATACACCAGGCCCTTAAGATTTTCAAACTCACGTTTTTCCATCAGCTCTTCCACATAAGCAAAAGCCGAACGGAAATCTGTACCTCCATCACCGTAAAGTTCCAGGCTGTTCATATACTCCTGCAATTCCTCTGCACCGGTGATCTTTACATCCGAATGCACCTTCTCATCACACTGGATAATGTGTATATTTACCTTCTGAAAAAAATTCCCGCTGTCGCTTAAGATCCCATAGGTTTCCTCCAGAAATCTCTGTACCAGTTCTCCTGAACAGGACATGGAAGTATCGATCACAATGACAAATTCCGAAACTTTTTTCATTTCTCTGGTTTCCAGGGGTTCGATCAGCGGCATATTCCCGTAAAGGGAAAGCCCGTAGGTATAAAAATTATAATCAAAGCTGTCCGGATCTACAGTCAGTTCTTCCCGAAATACTGCAAACTTCCGCAGAAATTCCCGATAATCATATCGTTCCCGGTTCTCTATTTTCAGCTGGTCCAGAAAATCTCCGTCCTGCTCTCCTGACTCTCTGGAAAAGGTCTCCAGATCTGTCTCGATCCCATCGCTGATATCTCCCCATTTTTTGCTCATCAGGGGATTGGGTTTCCGGTCGGGCTGCTGGTTTGCCCAGTATTTATGGTCGTCCACGTAGAACTCTTTTTCAAGCTGTGCCAGTTCTTTTTCCTTCAGAAATTCTTCTTTCAGAATCTTGTAGATTCTCTCTGCATTCAGCGTCTTCTTTTCCTTTTCCAGAAGACGGTAGGTTTCCCTCCGGAGAAGACTTCTGGAATATCGAACTGAGCGGTGATAGATCCCGTCGATCATATGCTCCACTGCAATATCGCAGCTTAAATTCCACAAACGCTTCTCTATTCCCGGCTTCCCAAAGTGCCGGAAAATGCAGTGAAATACCATATGGAGATATCCTCGATTCACAAGAATCCTGTTTTCTTTATAAAGCCCGCCAAGCTGTGCCGGATGGAAGTACATCACAGCCCCGTCTGTTCCAAACGGACTGACCGAACCATCCATCTGATAAATAAAGCTGCTCAGCGCCACATCCAGAAAACGCATACCAAGATACAGCTCGTCTCTTGCCGCCCGGAGAATGCTGCTGCCGATATCTTGGAGACGCTGGGCTGCCTCCTGGGGATTGGATCCCTGACCGGGCAGGAAGTTATTTTTATTGTTTTCAGTTGTTTCTATGCCATTCAGGATTT
This sequence comes from Blautia sp. MCC270, assembly GCF_018785605.1. Taxonomy (NCBI): domain Bacteria; kingdom Bacillati; phylum Bacillota; class Clostridia; order Lachnospirales; family Lachnospiraceae; genus Blautia; species Blautia sp. MCC270. The sequence goes on along the minus strand of NZ_WQQD01000012.1, from coordinate 10,355 downwards.
CCACCTCCTCTGATCTGCTGTTGCAATTCTTTTTTCATTAATTTACCATTATTGTTTACACATAATCTCATAATTCACTTGTAGCTTATTTTTCTCATATTCTCTCAGACACTCTATAAACTTAATTTTTCTGCATAAAGCAAATGTTCGTATACCATTCTACGCAAGATCTCCTCAATTTGTCATCAGGCTCTTCCAACTTACAGCTGAAATTTCTTCCTCCGTCTCGCTGGCCGCCCATCATTTTCTGTCTCCCCGGCCACCTTCTGCTCTTCCTTCAGCATCCGGCTGCGTTCATTCATCAGAAATGCGGAAATCTCCATATCCTTCTTCCTGGCCGCCACATCAATACTATGTTCCAGGCCCTCTCTGTTCCAGAGTTTTTCCCGAGAAAGCAGCTCCAGACCATTTAAGCTTCCGCTTTCCACCAGAAATTCCCCGATATCCTTAAGGTTTCCCCGGATATAATCCTCATACTGTTTCTTCGCCTTTTCGCTCAGCTGCCACGGATAACGAAGCCGCCCAAAGCTCATATCAACCAGAACCTCCAGCTTATCCATTACCACTGCCATATCAAACAGGCTGTCATACTCTGCGAAATCCAGTTCTTTGCTGTAGAAGCATTGCCGGTAATTGGTCCCTGAGCCATGATACTCCGTAAACAGAATTCTCGCAGGCGTATTCTCCACCGCCTCATCATAATGCTCCGGAAAAACCATATGCGCACGTTTTCCACCTGCCTCACCATTTTCATACAAAAAATCCACATCGATCTTCTGCCACAGCTCACCGAGGATCTCCTTTGCACAGGACTTGAGCCCTTTTTTCTGATGGATCACAAGCTCCTTCAGCCCGCTGCAGCCCGTAAACGCCCCGGTTCCCACCTGCATCAGCGTATCCGAAAATTCCAGCCGTTCCAGTTTTTTGCATCCATAAAAAATATATCTTCCGATTTCCTTCAGCGTATCCGGGAAAACGATCTCCTGCACTTCCTCCCCGGCAAGAAGTCTCTCTTCTCCGAATGAAAATGCGTCTTCGCTCTCCCAGGTTTCTGCATCTTCTTCTCCGTCCTTATGTGCAGAAAACGCATACGGCGCCGCACTGACTACCGGAAGACCATTGATCTCTTCCGGCAGCACGATCCGGTCATCGGTACCATAACACCGAACGATCTCTATTGCATTATTTTTAATTCTGTAATGTATTTTCATCGTACACTTTCTTCCCTATGTCACAATAATAAAAATTTCTGTTTCCTATTGTAGACTTATTCCAAACAAAAAACAACCCATCGGACCACTGATGGCAAGTCAGTATCCTGCGGGTTGTTCGTTTCTTTTATCATAAGGTTGGAGGAATTGCTATATTTTTATCGGTCTATACTTTGAGTTTTTTCTCTTCAGGATTTAAAGTTTCCTGTAAACTTCCATACCATATCCGGCTGTTCCGGAAGATAGGTAACGTTAGGTCTCCAGGTCGCGATCACGGTATCTTTAGAATTGACCCAGAAGGAATACTCTTCCCTGTAGGAAGTGTTGAGCAGTCCCACAGACAGATATAACGTTTCCTGATCCATTCCATAAGCAATGCTGTGATATCTCTTTGTAAAATCATCCGGATAAAGATCGTTCTGTTTCCAGCTCTTAAATCCTGCATAAGCAATCTTTTTCTCACCCTGGACTATCATTTCCAGACGCAGTTTACATCCTTCCGGAATGATCTTTGCACTTTCAATGTTTCTCGGATTTTCTGTAAAAATAATCTCCCGGTTAAATAATCCACTAAGTTCTTTTTCCGCAGTTTTCAGTCTGCCTTCCGGCTGTGGCAGAGAAAGGCTTTTTATTTTTGCTTCCAGATATTTCTCTCCTTCTTCCCGTTTTTCTTCCGGGCAAGGTATGGAAACTGCTTCCTTCATATATTTAAGGCAGATATCTGCCGCAAGATATTCTCTCGCACCTGCGGTAATGCCAATGGCAACCGGAAGTTCCCGGAAGCACACCAAATACTGTCCAAATGCTCCTTCTGCCGCAAAGATCTCTTTTCCTGCTTTGATGTGATATGCATAATGAGTCAGTGCTTTTTTCTCATCTCCGGGAATTACGACTCTTGACTGTCCCATCTCTTCGATCCACCACTGTGGCACCAGCTGCTCACCCTTCCAGTTTCCTTTCTGGAGAAGGAGCTGTGCCAGTGTGGAAATCTGATCTGCGGTCAGATACATGCCCCAGCCGCCGGTATTATGTCCCTCAGGACTTGTAAGCCAGTTGATCTTTCCAAAACCAAGTTTGTCAAAAACACGTTTCTGCATAATGGACAGACAGTTTTCACCCATAACTTTGGTCACGATCCTGGAAAGTGTATAGCTGCATCCGGAATCATAATGAAAAACTTTTCCGATATCTTCTTTCAGCTTAGGCTGTCCAAGCCAGTTCTTCTCCCAGTCTTTTTCCAGTCTGGAAAACCATACATTATTACAGCATTCCGGGGAACCGGCCTGCATGGTAAGAAGATCATATACGGTAATATTTTCCAGGGCTTCATCATATTCATCCGGAAGATCTTCTCTCACATAATCCAGAAATTTATCCTCCAGATGAAGTTTTCCCTCATCCACCGCAAATCCAACACAGATACTTGTTCCGATCTTTGATAAAGAATGCAGCATCTGCGGCTCTTCCATTGAGAAAGGTGCCCAGGCTCCTTCAACAACCTTTTCTCCTTTATACCGTACAGAAATACTGTGTAATTCTACGGTGTTCTCAAGTTCCTCAAGCATTTTTGCCAGCTTGAACGGATTTAATTCATTCATTTTTTTCCTCCTCTGCAGGCTGCCATATGGATGTCTCGATACGGATTCCACCTTTTCTGGTGAGATATACACCAATCAAGATCAATGCAACCATAACTATAACAGCAGATACTGCATATACAAGTTTAATACTGAAAATTCCTTTTATAAAAATAATCGTGTAAATGATGATACTGATGGTGCAGAATACGTAAAGTCCTGCACTGGAAAGGTGAAATTTGTTCTTCTTCCAGGTATCCGGATATTTCTTCGGAAGACGTGAAATTGCATACACAACTGTAACATTCATAAAAAATGTGATCACCTGGAAAATATTTGTGATCGTCACGATACTCATATCAAAAATGATCGGAAGCAACACTACGATCAGTGTGTAGGTATAGATCAGGTACGGTGCTCCGAAACGGTTTTCCTTCAGAATTCCTTTCGGCAGCCATCCATCCTTGGCAGCCTGAGCGATCGGATATCGTACATCATTAAATACACCATTCAAAGTAGTGATGATTGCCATGATCGGTCCGCCGATCATAAAAAGTTTATACACAATACCAGGAAGGATCTCCTGTGCTGCCGGAAGGATTGTTTCCACACCTGCAACCTCATCGTGAGGAAGCACCCCACCTGTAACCATCGCAAGGCCCACATAAATAAAAAGCAGACATGGCACGCAGGACATTGCCGCAAACGGAACATCTTTCGTTGCTCTTTTCGCGTCTTTACCATACCACAGAATATTGTAGTAACCATTTGCGGAATTGATAAGAAGAAGTGCCGCCAGCATAAAGCCTTTAAAGCCGCCGGTAAACATCTTATCTCCTGAAAAATCAAAGATCGGCTGTCTGATCTGTGTAAGTCCGAAAACAACATACAGAACCATTGTGATCAGAAGAACCGTTGATAATATCTTGCTTACCTTTGCAAAAATATCCATTCCCAGAAGATTCAGAACAAACAGGATAACAACACCTGCGATTGCCAGTGCTTTCACTGTAATTCCCGGGAGGAGATTATTCAAATACAATCCCAGTGCCAACGCAAAAGAACTGTTGAGGATCGGCGTTACCAGTTTCGTATAAGCTACCAGACCTCCGGTGCTGACTCCGGAAAGGTTCGTTACGATGGAATACGGGCCTCCTGCCACGCGCATGGTCCCACCAAGAATAATATACGGAAAAACCATAAAGAATCCCATGACAATCGCTGTCAGATAAGCAAGCCATACAGAATAACCGGTATAAGCCATTGCCGGTCCGATCAGAGTTACCATTCCGGAGCCGATTACCATTCCTACTGCGATTGCAAAAAGATCACCACGCTCAAGTATACCCGGTTTCGGTTCCGGCTTGTTCACAATTATGTTCTTGTCGTTCATTTCATTGCGCCTTTCTTTACTTCTTCACTTTTTATTTTTTATTTTTTATATTGTATACATAAAGAATAGTGAAAAACGCCGTAACTGTCAATAACAATTAACAATTTCGGCGTTTTGTAAAAATTATCTGTTCTGTTTTTGTATACTTTTTACAGAAAAATGGTAATTTCTACAGCCTAATTATACCGTTGCACAAAGTTCTCACAACTGCTTTTTATATGTTTCTGCATACGCAGATAACATTCCATAGAATCACCTTTTCGAATACTTTCTACAATTTCCTCATGCTCTTTCAGAGATTTTCTTACGTACTCTTCTTCATTTACCAGTACGCCTCTGGACAGTCCGTTCCACAGTTCTGACAGCATATTTTTAAGTTTATCATTTCCTGCTGCTGTCCATAATTCCATGTGCAAAGTCTGATTGAGACTTGAATAACTTTCAAAATCACCTTTTTCTATCTCTTCTCTGGAAACCTTGAGGATCTGATCAATCCTCTGAAGATCGATCTTATTTTCACAACACAAAACACAGGCTTCACTTTCCAGTGCCGCCCGCACCTGAAAATGTTCGCGGATCGTTTTTTCATTCACTCCAAGAACTACTGCACGTTTATTTCGCTCCAGTTCCAGAAGTCCATCTCTTGCCAGAATCTGAAAGGCTTCTCTTGTAGGTGTAATGGACACTCCAAGTTCCTGCGCAGTACTTTCCAGTGTCAGAATTTCCCCCGCCGGAATTTTTTTTGAAAGAATTGCCTCTCTGAGATTCGCCGCAATCTTTTCTCTTATGGGTAAAGTCTTTATTGGTTTAAGTCCCAGCATGTATATACTCCTGTTCTTATAGATCTTTTTTATTTAGATGAATATTAACAGTATTCTATTCTAGCGTATTTTTACTGTATTGTAAATTCCCATTAAGACAGGTACCCACATTCTTGCAGGAGACTTAACTGACTTACACATTTTATAAATACTGGCTGAACTCCACCTTCTCCTTATTCGGGCCTTCAATAGTAAAAAATTTCACGCCATTCTCCCAGAACGGCAGAAAATGCACCTCGTCATTGGTGGTATTCAGTCCTGCTGCTGTCACCAGCTCGTGGACTTTCTCCACATCCTTCACATCAATGGCAACATGGTCAATGGCGCCGGATTCCATTTTTGCTGCTTTGTTCTCGTAAGTCTCGATCACAAGATTTCCAAGCTTCAGGAAAGCAACCTTCTCATTGGCAGCCTCGTTCACCGTCTGGAAAGCGATCTTAAATCCCAGTGCCTCATAAAATTTAATGGTTGTCTCAATATCATTGGTTGGCACGCCTACGTGCTGAACTCCGTTCATCTGATCTTTTAAATTCATTTCAAAACCCCATCCTTTCATAAATCTGACATACTCATAAACACAATCGCTTCGCAATTTAGATTCAACTCTGCTACAGTTTTATGAATACGATCACTCTGCAATTCTGCGTTCCACCTGTGCAAGCTCCGGCATTGCCGGGATCGCACCTTTTTTCTCCACGCAGAGACTGGCCACTGCATTGCCGAAACGGGCAAATTCCTTCAGATCCTCCTGGGTCAGCTCGTCCAGATGTTTCTCTGCTGTGCTGACTTTGTACAGGAAACCGCCCCAGAAAGAATCTCCGGCTCCGTTCGTGTCTGCGATCTGTTTCACTGCAAATCCCGGTACCATACAGCCGCCATCCTTGCCGTAAAGATATGCTCCTTCGCCGCCAAGTGTAACTGCCACAACTTTCACGCCCTGGCTGTACAGTGCTTCTGCTGCCTCCCGGACATCCTTATGATCTGTCAGAAGTTCTGTCTCTTCATCCGAAATCTTCATAAGATCCACATAGGGAACCAGGCTTCTCATATGCTTCTTCGCTGTCTTTTCATCCGGCCACAGAGATGCACGGTAATTGGGATCGTAAGAAATCACGCTGCCCTTGTTTTTTGCTCTTTTTACCGAATAAAACGTGGTATCTCTTGCAGGCTGATCCGTCAGGGACAGGGATCCAACATGAAAAATATGGGTATGATCCAGCACATCCACATCCACTTCTTCCTTCTGGATCTTCGTATCCGCTCCCGGTTTTCTTGCAAAAGAGAAAGTCCTCTCTCCAGTCTCGCTGACTTCCACAAAAGCCAGTGTAGTAAAATAATTTTCGTCCAGGAGCATACCCTTGGTATCCACGTTTTCTTTCTCAAGAACAGATTTCAGGAACTTTCCGTGCATATCTTTTCCTGCTTTACCGATAAATGCAGTATGAGCTCCCAGTCTGCTGGCTGCAACTGCAACATTGGCTGGTGCACCGCCCGGATTTCTGGCATACAGCATCTGTCCATCCTCATTGATATCCTGAGATGTAAAATCGATCAGGATCTCACCAAAGGTTGTGATATCATAGATGGATCTTTTCACAGCATCTCCTGTGTCCATAATAAGGTTCTGATCAAGCAGCTGAAAAAAGATCTTCTCGCATTCTTTCTCATTATCTGTATGTATATGAAGCTCTCCCCCGTCAAACTCAGGCATACTTAAAACCCCAAGCATAGACTTTGCATTTACAACATAACGGCCGTAACATAATTCTACATCACATGGGATGGATTCTGCAATACTTACCAGCTTTCTTGCATTCTGCATTGTGCCTAAAATTACTTTTACTATCATTTTTGTCTACTCTCCTATGCAAACAGGCTGATCACAACAGCACAGACCAGACCTGTTACTCCTACGATGGTTTCCATCATTGTCCAGGATTTCAGGGTTGTTTTCTCATCAATCTCAAGAAGGGAACCTACCAGCCAGAATCCGGAGTCATTTACATGGCTGAATGCTGTTGCACCGCCGTTGATGGCACAGACCATTGCTGCCAAATAAACCGGTGTCAGGTCTGCAACTCCGGGCATAGCAGCCATAATTCCTGCTGCCATTGTCATAGCCACAACTGCCGCACCAACCGATGCACGGATCAGAGCTGCAATAAGGAATGCAACCAGTACAAGCGGAAGTCCGCTTTTTTCCAGGGCTGGTCCTATAATATTTCCCATACCGCAGTCCTGCAGCACCCAGCGGATGATACCTCCACCAGTGATGACCAGAAGGATCTGTCCGGTAGGCTTCAGAGAACGATCCAGGATCTTCTTTAACTGCTCTCCATTGTAGCCTTGTTTCTTTCCGAGAAAATACATGGCAAGCAATACTGCTATGATCAGTGCCACAAAAGGCGTTCCCAGAAACTGCAGAACCGGACGGACCACATCAAGTCCCGGAATATATTCAGAAACTGTATTGCACAGGATCAGTACCAGCGGAACAAGAATGATACATAATACTGTAGAAAACTTCGGAAGATTGGCTTCTTCTTCCTCACGTACCTCCTGGATATTGGAGGGCAGCCCTGTATTGATCTTTTTGCCGATAAATTTGGACCATAAAATTCCTGCAAAGATCAATGATAAAATGCCCACAGGCACACCTACCGCGATCATCACTCCGAGATCCACATTCAGCATATTTGCCACCAGAACAGATCCTGCTGATGGCGGTATAAATGCAAATCCGGTGGCAAGTCCGGCGAGAAGAGGAATCACATAATATAAAGTAGATTTCTTTGTTTTCTTCGCAAGTCCGAATGCCAGAGGGATCAGGATCACAACGCCAGCCTCAAAGAATACCGTAGTTCCTACCACAAGTCCTGTGATCCCAAGAGCGATTCCCGCTTTTTTCTCACCAAATTTGTTTATCAGTGTCTGAGCAACGCACTGTGCGCCGCCGGACACTTCCAATATCCCACCGAACAGAGAGCCCAGTCCGATCAGGAGTATGATTCCCTGTAAGGTTTCTCCTGCGCCGTTTTCCACAGTGCTTACCAGCGTTGGAACCGGCATTCCGGCGCCAAGCCCGATAACCAGTGCAGCGATCAGCAGGGATAAAACCGGGTGGATCTTAAATTTTATGATAAGTAACAATAATAATAAAATTCCTGCTGCTGCCGCGATCAACAGTCTTAACGGATCTGCCGCAAATACCGGTTCTGTCATCTTTCCATTTACCTCATTTCTCTTTATTCACTGCTTACGGATTGCTGTCTGACTTTTGAACCCTGATGTTTCATTTTACATATTTATGAATAGTTGCCTTTACAGCTCCGGGGCCGACGATCATCTCACGGAACATATCCTCGATTTTCTCTCCGACACCATCTTTATAAAGGTCTGTGAAGAACAGTCTCTCATTGGAAAGGATTGGCTTCAGCTGATCCTTGAAGGTTTCCGGTTTTCCGATCACGATATCGCCAAGCTGCTCTGTGATCTCCTCATTCATCGGGTCCGGTGCAAGCTCAAATTTGTTTCCTTCGTCATCTACAGCCAGCATGTATCTCAGCCAGCCTGCGATTCCCAGCGGGATTGCTGTCAGTCTGGAAGCATCTCCAAATTTCTTCACATATGCTTTTACAGTCTCACCGAAACGGATACCTACCATCTGGGACACATCTACAGCCAGACGAAGGTTGGTATCTCCAAGATACTCATTCGGGAAACGGTCATTAAAAAGCTCATCCACAAATGCCTGTGGGGAAAGGATTCCAGGATCTGCAACTACCGGAAGTCCCTCGTCATAAGCAACCATACGGGCCATTTTCATCATATCTTCGTTGGTGTTCAGCATATGTGCAAAGAGATCATATCCAAGTACCACACCAAGAGGGCCGGTTGCGGAATGTACCGGATTCAGGCATACGGTTACTTTCATTCTCTCGGAGAGATTGACGGTATCTCTGTCTGCCATGTATACGCCGAAGCCTTTTTCCAAAGCAGGGCGTCCGTTGGGGAAGCTGTCCTCGATAACAAGATACTGTGGCTTCTCAGCATTAACAAATGGTGCAATATATGTTTTCTTTCCTGTGATCACCGGCTGCATTTCTTCAACGCCAAGCTTCTCAAGGTCTGCTGCGATCTGCTCGCTTGGTCGAGGTGTGATCTTGTCGATCATGGTCCACGGGAATGCAACCACCTTCTCATCCGTTACATAATCTACAAAGCCATCATCTACAAAGCCTGCTTTATGCCATTCCTCTGTCATAGTCAGCACGGACTCACGAAGCTTGGCGCCGTTCTGTGAGCAGTTATCCATAGATACCAGAGCGATCGGATATTTCCCTGCTTTATATCTCTCATTCAGCATAGCCACAAGAACTGCCATTGCTCCCGTTGCCTTATCCGGTCCGTTTTTAATATCTGCTTCCACAAACGGGAACCATGTTCCGTCTGCTTTCTGGAGTGCATAGCCCTTCTCTGTGATCGTGAAAGAAACCAGCTGCAGAGATTTAGCCGCAAAAATTTCTTTCAGGCGGTTCCATTGTCCAGCATCAGATGACTGTGCTTTCACTGCTTCTGCAAGTGCCCCAAGAACTTTGTACTCACGGGTTCCATCACCGTGAAGGATGACATTTAAGCCAAGGTTGTCATATGGCGCGTAAATCTTATCTACTACGTCATAATCAAAGGTCTCTACACATGTGATACCTCTGTCAAGAACTCCCTCTTCCAGAAGACCATCTGCAATACCGCCGATAAATACACGGAAGATATTTCCGATTCCGAAATGTACCCAGCCTGGTTCCTTCTTCGCTTTCTCAGTAACTGCCTCTACATCGTATCCTGGAAGATTGATGCCTGCTTTCTCCCATGCTTCACGCTCTTTGATTCCTTCTCTTGTTAATTTCATGATAGAACCTCCTTTTTTTCGTTCATTTCGTTATTTATGTCTTTTACTTATGTTTATGTCTTAACTGTAAGTAGAGTATAAAACTTTCCTTTTTAAAAATCTATTGGCAAAGCGTCTAATTTTACTCTTATTTTTTTGTTTACTTTTACCCGTTCTCCCCTACATTGCATTTCCCGCAAATTTATACTAAAATACATTTAACAAATGTAGCAAGAATTCTCTCACCTCTTCAGGTGGTGAGATGAATTGCACATCGGAGCATGTCTGCTCAAAAAAATCTCTATAGTATAAAAGAAACACTTGTTCTCTCTTCCCTGATGTAGTATACTGAAAAGAACAATTAGTTCATAAATACATATCCGTTGATATAAGAAAAAGGATGATAAATATAATGGAGTTAGACCATGAAAGATGCATTCTGGGGTCAGATATTCTGTCTGCTCA
>NZ_WQQD01000101.1:0-489 GCF_018785605.1 Blautia sp. MCC270 | reverse complement strand
AACTGAATAATGATATTTCTGGTAGCGATGCGCTTAGGGGACACACCCGTTCCCATCCCGAACACGACGGTTAAGACCTAAGCGGCCGATGGTACTGCACTGGAGACGGTGTGGGAGAGCAGGTGGCTGCCAGATCAAATGGGGATGTAGCTCAGTTGGGAGAGCACCTGCCTTGCAAGCAGGGGGTCGAGAGTTCGAATCTCTTCATCTCCACTGAAATCGAAAGATTTCAAGATGGGCTTATAGCTCAGCTGGTTAGAGCGCACGCCTGATAAGCGTGAGGTCGGTGGTTCGAGTCCACTTAAGCCCACTGGTTTAAATGAACCAGAACCCCGAAAAGTTCATAATCATGAGCAATAGGGCAAAGGTCCACTTAAGCCCATTGGGTTTTAAGTAATAAAGCCCAATACATTGTACCTTGAAAACTGCATACATGAGATTTGATTAAGTTAATCAAATATCCTTAAACGCAAAGTATTAAGAAATTAA
>NZ_WQQD01000100.1:0-203 GCF_018785605.1 Blautia sp. MCC270 | reverse complement strand
TAGGTCTTAACCGTCGTGTTCGGGATGGGAACGGGTGTGTCCCCTAAGCGCATCGCTACCAGAAATATCATTATTCAGTTTCCTTGATAACTCAACAGTAAAACACATTTCAATTACTCTACTTTTTTCCTTAGAAAGGAGGTGATCCAGCCGCACCTTCCGATACGGCTACCTTGTTACGACTTCACCCCAGTCATCGGTCC
>NZ_WQQD01000099.1:0-320 GCF_018785605.1 Blautia sp. MCC270 | reverse complement strand
TATAGTATTCAAACTCCCTCATAGTTTGGTGGATTGATAATGCTGTTTGAGAATGATGTAAAAACGTATAGTATTCAAACAAATATGTCACCTGTTGCACCACAACCGAGTTTGAGAATGATGTAAAAACGTATAGTATTCAAACGTCCTTCGAAGTCCAGCATCTCATTGATCTGTTTGAGAATGATGTAAAAACGTATAGTATTCAAACGTATATAACGATGATGGAAGGATTGTTGGTGTTTGAGAATGATGTAAAAACGTATAGTATTCAAACTAATAGGAGTAGTGTTATGTACATTTTAGGGCAATTATTAGTA
>NZ_WQQD01000098.1:0-522 GCF_018785605.1 Blautia sp. MCC270 | reverse complement strand
CTGCATTTTTTGTATATATTGCATTGGGAATTATTTTGATTGATGTCGCGGTAATTATCATTTTGGGAAACACGCTATGCAGAAAGTAATAACTTCCAGTTAGTTGAGATGTTGCAAAATTTGGAATCAGGAGAGAATAAGAATGATTAACAATTTGATGTACATTGAATTAAAAACGGGATATTCTGATGATGGTCCGGCATGGATTGGATATGTCAAAACTTCAAAAAGTAAGAAAACAATCTATTTTAATGACCATGCCTTTCAGAAAAATATCGGTAACTATGCAAATTATATAGATATTGAGAATGGTGATAAATATTGGATTTCCGGACTGAAAAAGGAAGAGAGCAATCGTCATTGGGCAGGACATGGAAAGATTATGATTGATCGTAGAGCTGTTAATGAATACCTTTCCCTGATTGGTGAAAAGGAATTGCCATTAAATCTGTTTGAAGTAGTTGATATTGAAGATAGATTTCCGGTTAAAAGAGTAAAAGAATTATTGAATGAAAAGAAATA
>NZ_WQQD01000097.1:0-230 GCF_018785605.1 Blautia sp. MCC270 | reverse complement strand
TTAAAGAACGGTTTAAACAAACCAAAAGCAGTAAAAACGAGAGATAGCCAAACGGTTGTCTTGAGTAAACGAATCAAACACTTCTTAAGCCTTTGGCTTAATCAGTGTGAGTCGCAATTAAGTTGATGCGAGCATCACTGAATTGCTAACACATTTTATCAGAGAGTTTGATCCTGGCTCAGGATGAACGCTGGCGGCGTGCTTAACACATGCAAGTCGAACGGGAAACC
>NZ_WQQD01000011.1:0-18609 GCF_018785605.1 Blautia sp. MCC270 | reverse complement strand
ACGGGAACAGTATAAATATAGCTTGTGGACACTGTGTAAGACATTGCAGTACCGTAAGGTGTTTGCCAATGCAGTAGTGGAAGAAGCAAGAATCCCCCTGCTTTAGCTGTGGGGAGTGTCAACAGAAGGACATCTACACAGGAGAGCAGTGGCTGGAGATCATGCCGCAAAAAGCATCCAAAGCGCAGGCTGCTTTGCAGCTAAAACAAAAACTGGAATGTGACAGATTAGTTGTTTTTGGTGATGGAAATATCTCCAAAAAATATCTATTTCCAAACCAACTGTTTTATGATATCATATAGCTTAACCTGCGGAAAATGGAGGTTATAAGACATGAATCATATTGAAGAAAAGATCATTCAGACTATAGATGAACACAGAGATGAGATCATAGCCTTTGCGAAGGATATCCAGAGCCATCCGGAACCAGGGTTTTATGAGGAGAGAACAGCCGCACACGTAGCGGCTTTTTTGCGTGGCCTGGGACTTCGTGTGCATGGAGGACTTGCACGCACAGGAGTCCGCGCTGAGTGGATGGAACAGGACGGACCGAACGTTACTATTATCGGAGAACTTGACGCCATCGGATGTAAGTCGCATCCGATGGCTGATCCCGTTAACGGGACAGCACATGCATGCGGACACCACGCACAGATTGCAGCCATGATCGGCGCAGCATTGGCACTGACCAATGAGGAGGTTCAAGCCTCTCTGTCTGGGTCCGTATCTTTTTTTGCCGTTCCGGCGGAAGAATACATTGATGCAGATAAACGTGCACGGCTTCGTAAAGAAGGAATCGGCTTTCCTGCATCCGGAAAAAGCGAACTGATCCGTCTTGGAGAATTTGATCATTCAGACATTATTTTGACCACACATGTGCACATGATGCCGGTAGAAGAAGATTTTTACCTGGGGAATGCGGCCTGCAATGGATTTTCCGCAGAACGAGTGACAGTAAGAGGAAAAGCCGCACATGCAGCCATTGATCCATGGGATGGTGTCAATGCATTAAGTATTACTTCCAGTGCCATTCAGATGATGGGACTGATGCGGGAAACCTTCCGGGAGGAAGACCATGTGCGTCTTCACAACGTGATCCGAAAAGCCGGAGATGTGATCAATGCAGTTCCAGACGAAGCGGTGATCGAAACAAAAGTCCGTGCAGCGTCTCTGGATGCGATCCGGGCAACACAGGAAAAAATGGACCGTGCCTATGACGGAGCTGCCTATGCATTCGGTGGTACGATCGAAAGAGAACCGCTTCAGGGATATATGCCGATCCTGCACAGAGGTGCGGATAAAGTGATGGAAGAATCTGTAAAGCTTCTGGACGCTACGTACCGGTGCTCAAAGCCGGCAGATTTTAACAACGCCTGTACCGACGTAGGAGACCTGACCCATCTGTTTCCAGTGCTGAATTTTACATTCGGAGGATTTGCGGGAAAACTCCACGGAGCAGATTTTAAGATCATGGATGAAGAACTGGTATATATCAAACCAGCCAAGCTTCTGGCACTGACTACGTATCGTCTTCTCTGTGATCAGGCAAAAGAAGCAAAAAAAATCTGTCGGGAATTTAAACCTGTATTTAATAAAGAAACTTATTGTCAGTATATACGAGATAATTTTCATGAAAATGAGTAGTTAACCGAATCAGAGAAGTCCTATGAGGGTACAATAAGCAATCTTGAATCAGGAAATCCCATGCGGGGTACAATAAGCAATCTTGGATCAGGAGAATCCCCTGCGAGAGTACAATAAGCAATCTTATATCAGGAAAGTCCCATGCAGGGTGCGGATATCATAGCAAACAGAAGGAGAACTAAATGTCCGAAATTTCATTAGAACTGAAAAACATAAAAAAGAGCTTCCAGGAAGGTGAGGACGTCCTAGAAAGCATCTGTCTTACAGCAAAAAAAGGAGAATTTGTCACTCTGCTGGGGTCTTCCGGCTGTGGAAAAACCACCACACTGCGGATCATTGCAGGCCTGGAACAGCCAGATTCCGGCCAGGTTTTTCTGGATGGAAAGGATGTGACATCCCTGGAACCGAATCAGCGCAATGTGAACACAGTGTTCCAGAATTATGCACTTTTTCCACATATGAATGTAGCAGATAACATTGGATATGGGCTGAAATTGAAAAAAACATCGAAAGCGGAGATCAGCAGAAGAGTCAAAGAAATGCTGGAGCTTGTCCAGCTTCCGGGCTTTGAGAGGCGTAAGCCGTCAGAGCTTTCCGGCGGTCAGCGCCAGCGTGTGGCCATAGCCAGAGCACTTGTGAACAATCCGGAGGTACTTCTTCTGGACGAACCCCTTGGTGCGCTGGATCTGCAGCTGAGGCGTGCCATGCAGCACGAGCTGAAGCGCCTGCAGAAGAAGCTGGGGATCACCTTTATCTATATCACTCACGATCAGGAAGAAGCCATCAACATGTCTGATACGATCGCTGTGATGAACCACGGTCGCTTTGAGCAGATTGGGACGCCGGATGAGATCTATAATCATCCGAAGACCAGCTATGTGGCAACCTTTGTTGGAAATGCCAATATCCTGACCGGTATTGTGGAAAGCATTGCGGAAGAGGAGATTGACGGTACTTCCGCTCAGATCACCGTAAGAACTGATGCCGGAAAAGTAAAAGTATCAATGGACACCGTAGCTACATCTGACAGAGGATATTTCCCACAAAAAGGAGAAAAGGTTACCATCGCAGTAAGAAGCGAAAATATCCGGTTTGAGGAAAATAAAAAAAATGCACAACAAAGCACGCCGAATTGCACATCAGAAAACACAAAAAAGAGTGTACAGGAGCCCGCAGAAAAAAACACAGATGACAGCTGCGATGGCTTAACCGCCGAAGTTATTGAAAAAACCTTCGCCGGCGGCCAGCTCCGTGTTGTTTTGAAAACTTCGGAAGGTCAGGAAATCGTGGCAAGCCGTTACGGCATTGATACAAATGTCAGTGTAGGAGAAAAGGTGCGCTGCTGTTTTCTTCCTACAGATGCAGTGCTGGTAGATCGGGAAGAAAGATCAGAAGAAGTATTGCCGGATCAGTCAGGTCCCTGTGCAGGAGGTACCCATGCGTAAGCACAGAGCAGGCTCCGTATGGATGATCCTGCCGCTGTATCTTTTTACACTGATCTTCGTCGCACTGCCTCTTCTGTATGTAGCTGCACTGAGCTTTTCCACAGCAGACGGCGGCTACGGCGTGAATTGGAAATTTACTCTGGATAATTACAAGCAGATCCTGGAGCCTGTATACCTGCAGACCTTTACGGGATCCTTCCGCCTTGCGCTCACCAGCACTTTGATCATCTGTCTGGTGGGCTACCCCTTCGGATACTTTATGGCAAAGCTTTCTGAGGGCAAAAAGAAGCTGGCCATGCTTTTTCTGATGCTGCCTTTCTGGGTGAATTCCCTAATCCGTCTTTATGGCTGGATCATCATTCTCCAGAAAAAGGGCCTTCTGAATTATCTGCTGATGAAGCTTGGCATCATCCAGGAGCCCTTAAAAATCCTGTACAGCTATCCTGCGATCGTGATCGGTATGATCTATGTATTGCTGCCGTTTATGGCACTGTCCGTATATTCCAGTGCGGAAAAGCTGGACTGGTCCCTTGTGGAAGCTGCCAGAGACCTTGGAGCCAGCAAATGGAAGGCTTTCTGGAGCGTCACCTTTAAGCTGACTTTGCCGGGACTTCTTTCCGGAGTGATACTTACCTTTATTCCGTCTATGGGTCTGTTTTTTATTGCGGATATCCTGGGCGGAAACAAGATCGTACTTGTGGGAAGTCTGATCCAGGAGCAGATGACAAGAGGCAATAACTGGCCCTTTGCCGCAGCACTGGCTGTGGTACTGATGATACTGACAACTCTGATGATCGTATTATATCGGAAGCTTACCAATGTGAAGGAACTGGAGGGAATCGGATGAAAAAGAACTCAAAGCTTTCAGGACTGTACCTGGGGATCCTGTTTTTCCTTATGTATCTGCCCATTGGTGTGGTAGTGGTATTTTCGTTTAATGAAGCAAGACTTCCGGTGCGCTTTACCGGTTTTTCCCTGAAATGGTATCAGGAACTGTTTCAGGACAGGGATCTGATCCAGGCATTGAAAAACAGTCTGATCCTGGCGGTGTCCAGCTGTGGGGTATCAGCAGTGATCGGAACACTGGGGGCTGTAGGACTTTCCAGGATCCACTGGAAAACAAAAGGGGTGATGGAGTATATTTCCATTCTGCCTCTGATGATCCCAGAGATCATTCTGGGAATGGTACTGATGGCATTTTTCTATATGCTGAACCTGCCATTTGGAATGCTGACACTTCTGATCGGACACACGGTTTTCTGTGTGCCCTATATTTTGATGGAGGTAAAAGCAAGGCTTGTGGGAATGGATCCGTCCCTGGAAGAGGCAGCCAGAGATCTTGGTGCCGGTTCCTTTCGGGCCTTCTGGGACATTACCCTGCCGCTGATCATGCCGGCTGTTATATCCGGTTCTCTGCTGGCCTTTGCCATGTCCATGGACGATGTGGTGATCAGTATTTTTGTAACCGGGCCACGTGTATCCACGCTGCCGATAAAAGTTTACACACAGATGAAAACAGGCGTTACGCCGGAGATCAATGCACTTTGTACCATAATGCTGGGAGTGATCCTTCTGGTACTGGCAGTATATCTGATCGCAGGAAAACGCGGGAAGGGGAATATAAAAGATGAGCAACAAACTGATCGAGTTAAAAAATCTCACAAAAAACTTTGATGACCAGCAGGTGCTCCGGGGCATTAATCTGGACATTCACGAAAACGAATTCCTTACGCTTCTGGGACCCAGCGGCTGTGGAAAGACAACAACCTTAAGGATCATTGCCGGCTTTGAGGAGCCAAGCGGCGGAGAGGTACTGTTTAACGGAATTGAGATCTCCAAGCTGCCTCCATATAAAAGAGAGATCAACACTGTATTCCAGAAATATGCATTGTTTCCGCATCTCAATGTTATGGACAATATCGGTTTCGGCCTGAATCTGAAAAAGGTAGATAAATCTGTTATTGAGCAGAAGGTAAAAAGAATGCTGAAAATGGTAGGGCTGGAAGGCTTCGAAAAAAGAGATGTTACACTTCTTTCCGGTGGACAGCAGCAGCGAGTTGCCATTGCCAGAGCTCTTGTCAATGAGCCGAAGGTTCTTCTGCTGGATGAGCCACTCGGCGCACTGGATGCCAAGATCCGTAAGCAGATGCAGATCGAGCTGAAAAAGATCCAGAGAGAGGTAGGGATCACCTTTATCTATGTTACCCATGACCAGGAGGAGGCACTTTCCATGTCTGATACGGTAGTAGTCATGAACAACGGTGAGATCCAGCAGATTGGCAGCCCGACAGATATCTATAATGAGCCGGAGAACCGTTTTGTTGCCGGCTTTATCGGAGAGTCCAATATTATAGAAGGAACAATGATCAGGGATTTCCTTGTGGAGTTTGATGGCTTCCGTTTTGAATGTGTAGATAAGGGATTTGAGGACAACGAAGCCATTGAGGTTGTTCTTCGCCCGGAGGATCTGGATATTGTGGAACCGGATCAGGCCAAGATCAGAGGAACGGTACGGAACATTACGTTCAAGGGCGTGCATTATGAGATCCTGGTTGAGACGGAGCTTCGCACATACATGGTGCATACTACCGATTATGCAGAAGTGGGACGTGAAGTGGGACTGAAGTTTGGTCCTGAGGATATCCATGTTATGTGCAGAATGGGAGGATACTAATGAAACAGTTCAAGCATCTGATCAAGCCGTATATCATCTGGGCTTCGATCCTGATCGTGGTACCATTGATCCTGATCGTGCTTTATGCATTTACCTCAGATGGAAATGAAGTTCTGACCCTGCATTTTACATGGGCGAATTTTGCAAAATTTCTGGAAGCTACATATTTAAGTGTTATCCTGAAATCCTTCCGCCTGGGTATCCTGACCACACTGATCTGCCTGGTCTGCGGATATCCGCTGGCATACATTATCTCCAAATATTCCGAAAAGGTGCAGAGCTTTCTGATCCTTATGGTCACCATTCCCATGTGGATCAACATGCTTCTCCGTACCTATGCATGGATGAACATTCTTTCTGACAATGGTCTGGTGAACAACCTTCTGAAAATGCTGGGAATCTCACCGATCACCATGATGTATACAGATTTTTCCGTTATCGTGGGCCTTGTTTGTAACTTTATGCCCTTTATGATCATTCCGATCCATACATCCTTAAGTAAAATGGACAAGTCACTGATCGAAGCGGCCAACGACCTTGGTGCCAATCCATTCCAGACCTTCTGGAGGATCACCTGGAAGCTTTCCATGCCAGGTGTGGTCAATGGTATCATGATGGTATTCCTTCTGTCCATATCAACCTTCGTTATTCCGAAGCTTCTCGGCGGCGGCCAGTACATGCTGATCGGTAATCTCATTGAGTCACAGTTTATTTCTGTAGGTGACTGGAACTTCGGAAGTGCCATTTCTCTGATCCTGGCAGTGATCATCCTGATCTTTATGAGCCTGATGAAGAAGATGGATACCCAGGACGATTAAAGGAGGCAGGAGATGAAAAGAAAAAATACCATATTTTCAAAATTATATGTAGTGCTGTGTCTGGCATTTTTTTACCTGCCGATCCTTGTGACCATGATCTTTTCCTTTAACTCATCCAAGTCCCTGACCAGATTTACAGGATTTTCCCTGCGCTGGTACGGAGAGCTAATAAACAACATGGAGATCAGTAAGGCAGTTTATGTTTCAGTCACAGTGGCAATTCTGGCAACTGTTATTTCCACAGTGCTGGGAACCATCACAGCCATCGGACTTTCAAAATCCAGAAAGGTTCTGAAGGAGATGGTCCTTACCATCAATAACTTTCCAATTCTGAATCCGGAGATCGTAACCGCGATTGGTCTGATGCTGCTGTTTTCTTCGCTGGGAATGACGAAAGGCTATCTGACCATGCTGCTGGCACATATCGCATTTTGTACGCCCTATGTGATCACCAGTGTATATCCGAAGGTACGAAGCCTGGATCCGAACCTTGCCAATGCAGCCATGGATCTTGGTGCAACGCCATATCAGGCACTTACCAAGGTTATCGTGCCCATGATCAAAGAAGGGATTTTTGCGGGAGCGCTCCTGGCCTTTACCATGTCCTTTGACGATTTCGTAATTTCCTACTTTGTTTCCGGAAACGGAGTAAAAAATATATCCATTGTTGTATATAATATGACAAAGCGCATCAATCCCACCATCAACGCCCTTTCTACTATTGTGATCGTGGTCATTGTGCTGGTGCTTCTTTTTGCAAATCTGATCATGCCGAAGCTTCAGGCCTCCACCGTGAAAAAAATGGATCCGAAAAAAAGAAGGATCGTTGCGATTGTCACAGCTGCTGCGGTTGTTCTGGTATTGGGAAAGTGGACGATCGTAAGTCAGGGAAACCACGTGCTTCGTGTATATAATGCCGGAGAATATATGGACCTGAGTCTTCTGGACAAATTTGAGAAGCAGTATAACTGTACTGTTGTATATGAAACCTTCGAGTCCAATGAGATGATGTACACCAAGCTGGCCAGTGGTGAAACCTACGATGTTCTGGTTCCGTCAGATTATATGATCGAAAGACTGATCAAGGAGGAATATCTTCAGGCCCTTGACTGGAAAAAGATCCCAAACAGCAAAAATCTTCTTCCCGAGGTACAGAATAAGGACTATGATCCGGGAAATCGTTATTCCTGTCCGTATTTCTGGGGAACTGTAGGAATCCTTTATAATAAGAATGTAGTCTCTCAGGAGGATCTTGACAAAGAGGGCTGGAATATTCTCTGCGATGAAAAATATAAGGGAGATCTTTATATGTATGATTCCGAAAGGGATTCCTTTATGATTGCCCTGAAAGCGCTGGGGTATTCCATGAACACAAAAAATCTTGATGAGATCCAGCAGGCTTATGAGTGGCTGATCCGGCAGAGAGATACCATGGATCCGATCTATGCAGGTGATGATGTGATCGACAACATGATCTCAGGAAACAAGGCAATGGCGGTTGTTTATTCCGGAGATGCTTCCTATATCATCAGCGAAAATCCGGAGCTTGGCTATTATACTCCGCAGCAGGGAACCAATACCTGGTATGATGCCATGGTCATCACCAAGGACTGTAATGAAGTAGATCTGGCTCATGAGTTCATCAATTTTATGTTGGATGATGAAAATGCTCTTTCCAATACCGAAGAAGTAGGATATACTTCTACTGTAAAGAGTGCATTCGAGGAGATGAAGAACGGAACTTATGAGGGAATTTCTTCCTATATTCCGCAGATCGACAATCCAAAGAATGAGATCTTCGGATACCAGAAGCCAAAGATCAAGCAGAAATTCGCAGAGCTTTGGACAAAGGTAAAAGCAAAATAACAAGACGTCAGAGAGAGACATGAAGGAGGTTCTATGAAATCAAAAAAAGCAGCAGCGATCATGTTATGTGCGGTACTTGGAACATCTATGATAACAGGTGTCAGTGTCAGTGCAAAGGATAAGGATGAACTGGTACTTTATACATGGGACGGAATGTTTCCGCAGGAAGTGCTGGATGATTTTGAAAAAGAAACAGGGACCAAGGTGGTATATTCCAACTTTGATACCGATGAGACCATGCTTGAGAAGCTTTCCCAGGCAAAGGGCGGCGATTACGATGTGGTAATTGCAGATGATTACATTATCGACAGCGCGGTAAAAGAGGGACTTGTCCAGAAGATCGAC
Organism: Blautia sp. MCC270; assembly: GCF_018785605.1. Taxonomy (NCBI): domain Bacteria; kingdom Bacillati; phylum Bacillota; class Clostridia; order Lachnospirales; family Lachnospiraceae; genus Blautia; species Blautia sp. MCC270. The sequence continues at coordinate 9,817 of NZ_WQQD01000011.1, read as the reverse complement.
AAGGATACCGTTTCCAATTTTAAGAACATCAACCCCCTTTATCAGGGACAGTTTTATGATCCGGATGACGAATATACAGTACCTTACGGAGCAGGAATCCCACTGATCGTTTATGATCCGGAGCAGGTAGATATCGACATTAAAGGATACAAGGATCTCTGGGATAAATCTCTGGAGGACAGCATTGCCATCGTAGGTAATTACCGCGTGATCTGTGGCATCACACAGCTTTCCATGGGAGAGAGCATGAACGAAGAAGATGTAGCCGTGATCGACAAGACCGGTGAGAAGCTGAAAGAGCTGGCACCGAACATTCGTATGATCCAGGATGACAATACACAGAATGCACTTCTCAACGGAGAGGCAAGTGTGGCATTTCTTTATACATCACAGGTAACACAGGCGCTGAAGGATAATCCGGATCTTAAGGTGGTTTATCCGGAGGAAGGTCTTGGATTTGGTATTATGGGAATGTTTGTGCCAAGTGAAGCACCGAATGCGAAGGCTGCCAATGAATTTATCAATTATATCCTGGAGCCGGAAGTATCTGCACAGTGCATCAACTATATCGGATACTACAATACAAACAAGGCAGCAGATGATCTGGTAGACGAGAGCCTGGTTGTTCCGGACAGCGTGACAAAGGGTGAGATCGTACAGAATGTAAGCCAGGAAGCAGAGCAGGAATACAATAAGATCTGGACAGAGTTTAAAGCTGCCTGCGATTAAGCAGACGGACCAGTAAGGGGGTTTTTCAGGTGGAGATATACAAAGGCACATCCGCTTTTTCCGGAATAGCCATTGGAAAAATACTGTATTACCACAGAGGCGAATATCAGATCCGTCAGTCCATGGTAGACAATGTAAAAAAGGAGCTGGATCGTCTGGATAATGCAAGAACAGCGGTAAAGAACCAGATCCAGCATATGTATAAAAACGGAGCACCCCTCCCCAAAGAGCAGGAGCTGACCTTGAAACGTCAGCTGAAGCTCTTAAGTGGCGGCAGCTTCCAGCGGGCCGTGGAAAGCATGATCACGACAGAAAAGGTCAGTGCAGCTTACGCAGTCCAGACAACCAGGGATGAGCTTGCAAATGTGTTCCGCAAGCTGGAGGACGAGGCTGTCAAAGAACAGATCGAAAATATCAGGGAGATCTCCGAGCTGCTGATCGGCGCCATGGGTGGCTCCCATGCACGGATCAATCTGGGAGATGAGCCGGTGATCCTTGCAGCAGAGCAGCTTTCCCCCAATGAACTTCTGGAGATGAACAAAGCCAGTCTTCTGGCGGTAGTCATGCATCAGGGGTCTGTTATTTCCCATGTATCGATCATGGCAAAATCCATGGAAGTTCCCACCCTGGTCGAGGTGGAGATACAGAAAGAATGGGATGGCCATATGGCTATTGTAGATGGGTATACAGGAACACTGTATATCGATCCGGAGCCGGAGCTTCTTAAGGAATATGAGATCCGTCATGCAGCAGATAAGGAAGAGCGGGAAGAACTTTTGAGACTTCGGAACCAGAAGGATATCACAGCCGATGGCAAGGAGATCAAGCTTCTGGCAAACATCGGAAATCTGGATGATCTGAATACGGTTCTTTATTACGGAGCAGCAGGTATCGGCCTTCTTCGAAGTGAATTCCAGTATCTCGGAAGAGAGAATTATCCAAGAGAGAATGAGCTGTTCCGTGCCTATAAAAAAGTAGCCGAGGGTATGGATGAACGTCCGGCAGTGATCCGTACCGTGGACCTGGGGGCAGACCGTCAGGCAGAGTATATGGCAATTCCTGATGAGGTCAATCCTATGATGGGAAACCGCGGCATCCGCCTCTGCCTTGATCGCAAAAAAATGTTTAAAGCGCAGCTTCGGGCTATTTACCGTGCAAGTGCCTATGGAAATATCAACCTGATGTATCCGATGATCACGTCCGAGGATGAACTGGATGAGATCGAGAAGCTGATCCGTGAGGTAAAAAAGGGCCTGGATGAGAAGAACATTCCTTACAAAAACATCCGTACCGGAATTATGATCGAAACACCGGCAGCGGTCATGATCAGTGAAGAACTTGGAAAACGTGTGGATTTTCTGAGCCTAGGAACCAATGACCTGACCCAGTATACCCTGGCTATGGACCGGCAGAATCTTCTTTTGAAGGATAAATACAACGATCATCATCCAGCGCTTGTAAAGATGATCCGCATGGTAACAGAGGCAGGACATAAGTCAGGATGTGAAGTTTACATATGCGGAGAGCTGGCAGCAGATTCCAATCTTACAGAAGCTTTTATCCAGATGGGAGTGGACGGCCTTTCCGTTGTTCCTGCCTGTGTACTTCCAGTGCGAAAAGCGATCCGCAGCTCCTATGCGGATGAGGCAAACCGGCCGGAAGAAGCAGTAAAAGAGAAATAATATCCGGAAAAATAAAAATCCTGAGAATTTCTATGTTGATATCTGTTGATATCTCACATAGGATCCTCAGGATTTTTTTGACGGAATCTTTCACTCACGGCTTATTGCTGTTCTCAATTGAAGCAGTGCGTGGAAGCATATCTGTTCCGGTTAAAGTTATCGAAGTCCAAGCACCTGGGCGGTTTCCGAAATAAACTCCGGTGTGGTACCACAGCATCCGCCGATCACGGAAGCACCGTTGTCCACCAGCACCTTCATATAACCTGCAAAATCCGCAGGGGTCATGCTGTAAACTGCATTTCCAAGATCATCGATCTGGGGCATTCCCGCATTGGGTTTGGCAATGACCGGAATGGAAACGTTCTCTTTGATATTGCGGATAACCGATACCAGCTGGTCCGGGCCAACCGAGCAGTTGATGCCGACAGCGTCTGCACCTGCAGCTTCCAGGGACATGGCAGCCTCTATGGCATTTCCGCCGCTGAAGATACTTCCGTCTGCTTCTACAGTCACGGTACAGATGATAGGAAGCTCGCAGACACTCTGGCAGGCGTCTACAGCAGCCAGTGTCTCCTCGATATTGATCATGGTTTCTGCTACGATCAGGTCCACACCTGCATCACGGAGATAGCCGATCTGTTCCTGATAGACTTCGAAGGCTTTTTCGTAAGTCATGTCACCGGCCGGTGCCATCATCTTGCCTGTGGTGGTGATATCACCTGCTACGAAAACACCCTCCGGTGCGATCTCCTTTGAATAGCCGGCCAGGGCATGATTGATCTGTTCAATCTGATCCTCCAGTCCATGCATAGTGAGGTTAATACGGTTTCCGCCGAAGGTAGGCGCATAGATGATATGGCTTCCCGCTTCGATGTATGCCTTCTGCAGAGACTGGATCACATCCTTGTGCTCAAGCACCCAGCTCTCTGTGCAGACACCACGCGGCATGCCGGCCTTCATCAGGTTGGAGCCGGTAGCACCATCCAGCAGCAGGACATGATCTTCGGTCAGTTTCTGAAATTCCTGTTTTGTCATATGTTTATATCCTCCTTATGGCAGCCAATCACGGTTGGCAAAAAATAGGGCTCCTCCTGTAACCGCTGCACTCATTGCCGTGGGTTTATTTTAACACAGGGAATAAAAATAATCTATCCTGTTTCTGGGACGGAAAATAAAAAATAATAAAAATTAGGCAAATTGTACATATTTAACGACTTTTCTGTCGAATAAAGAACTTGCGTATTAGAAAATAGGATTGTATAATAACCTATAGACATGCCCAAAGGGCAAGACTGTCATCAGATAGAACATAAAGGTAAAGGTGAAAAGGAATTATGATTAAAGTTAAACTGAGCAACTGGAAGTCTGATCACCAGATGGATGAGGCTTATAAAGCTCTGCGAACAAATATCCAGTTCTGCGGAGCAGATAAGAAAGTGATCGCACTTACCAGCTGTACTCCTAATGAGGGAAAGAGCAGTGTGGCATTTAATCTTGCTGCCTCTCTTGCTGAGAGCGGCAAATCAGTGCTTCTGATCGATGCCGATCTGCGTAAATCCGTTTTGATGGGACGTGTGACAGTAGACCAGGAGGTAATGGGACTTGCTCATTATCTTTCCAAGCAGGCCAAGCTTTCTGATGTGATCTGTGCCACTACACTTCCGAAGTTCCATATTATCTTCTCCGGTATCGTACCTCCGAACCCGGCAGAGCTTCTCGGAAACAGACTCTTCAAGGATATGATCCGCGTGGTAAGAGATGTTTATGATTACGTTATTGTAGATACACCGCCGCTTGGATTGATCATCGACAGTGCTATCATAGCAGATTCCTGCGACGGATCTGTAATCGTCGTTGAATCCGGTACCATCAGCTACCGTTTTGTACAGGAAGTAAGAGATCAGCTTGCCAAGAGCAACTGCCCGATCCTGGGAACCATCCTGAACAAGGTGGACTACAGCAAGGCCGGCAATTACGGTCACTATGGCAAGTATGGTAAATACGGCAAGTACGGTAAGTATGGTTCCTACGGAGATTATGGTGAGAGCAGCAGTAAATAAAAAAACATTGACAACAGAAATGAGTGGGTTATTTTAATGAAGGGACTTTATGATATTCATTGTCATATCCTCCCCGGGGTGGATGACGGTGCAAGAAACATGGAAGAATCACTCTGGATGCTCAACAAGGAGTATCAGGAGGGCGTACGTCATGTGATCCTGACACCACATTTCCGGTACGATATGTTTGAGCCGCATATGAACATTGTGACAAGACAGTTCATGCAGCTGCGTAGAGCAGCCATGAATATTGGTGATGAAGGCATGAGACTTTATCTGGGCTGTGAACTCCATTCCAGTATGGATATGGTGGAATGCCTTAAGAAGGGACGGCGGCTTACCCTTGCAGGTTCCAGATATGTGCTTGTGGAATTCAGCAACGGAGATGAGAAAAATTATATTGAAGAACGGGTCAGAAGTCTTCTGATGAATGGTTTTATCCCGATCATCGCTCATGTGGAACGTTATAAGGCTACCCGGAACGATATTGGATTTTTGACAGAGCTGAAGGATATGGGAGCACATATCCAGGTCAATGCAGATACCATCAGCGGTCAGGACGGATTCGGGGCAAAAACCTTTGCACGGAAAGTCATGAAGCATGGGCTTCTGGATTTTGTCGGTTCTGACGGACACCGTAAGACGGAGCGTATCCCGGAGATCGGCAAATGTGTCGCCAAAATGGAAAAAACAATGGGGAGCGAATATGTAAAGAAGATCTTTATCAAAAATCCCCGGAAAATCACAGGGTAATGGAGAAAAGAAATGGAAAATCAGACTGTTAACAACAACGACGAAGTAGAGATCGATCTTGGTGAGGTATTTCACCTGTTACTGAGCAAGCTGGGTGTTATCATTTTATCCGGTATTGTTTTCTGCCTGGCAGCTGTTATGGGAACCATGCTTCTGATCACACCGAAGTATGAATCCACAACCAAGATCGTGGTACTGTCCAAGCAGGACAGCAGCACACTGACCAATCAGGATATCCAGACAAGTACATCACTGACCAAGGACTATGCGGAGCTGATCAAGAGCCGTACAGTTACTGAGGGTGTGATCGCACAGCTGAAACTGGATATGACACATGAGGAGCTTCTTAAGAAGCTTTCCGTAGATACACCAACGGATACACGAGTAGTATCCATCACAGTTACAGATACCGATCCTTATACAGCGGCAGAGATCGCAAACGCAGTAAGAGATATTGCTTCCAAGCATATCCAGCAGGTTATGGATATCAAGGCAGTAAATGTGGTAGAGACAGCAAACATCCCGGATGAGCCATCAAGCCCAAGCGTACCGAAAAACGGTGTGATCGGCGGACTTCTGGGTATCCTTCTGGCAGCAGCTGTTGTGATCATCGTATATCTGACAAACGATACTGTAAAGACACCGGAAGACGTAGAGAAATATCTTGGATTAAGCGTACTTGGTACAATCCCATACTCTTCCAAAATGGGCAAGAAATCCAAAAAGAAAAAGAAACGTCACGCATAAAAATAACAACAACGGATCAAAGTGTTGGGAAAGGCCGGGAGCAGCAAAAATATGAAGAAATTTTTTGTGTTTTTATTAGTGGTCATCTGCCTTGGTATGGGAGCCGGTGTAGTATACATGAAGAGCTCCGAGGATAATGAAGGACCGAAGATCACATTTGAAGAGGGAAAAGATACGAATTATACATCCGATATGACAGAAGAGGATCTTCTGAAGGATGTAAAGGCACAGGATGACAGAGATGGAGATGTTACAGAGTCTCTTACTGTAGAAACCATATATCCGAAGAATGACGGAAAACAGGTTTCTGTTATCTTTGTTGCAAAGGACAAAAACAACAATGTAACAAAAAAAGAATTTACCATGGAAGCTCAGGACGGCAGTGCCGAAAATCCGCAGCTGGGACTGATCGATAATGACGGTCTCACAGAGGACGGAGATTCCACAGATACCACAGAGCCTGCAGAAGAGACAGATATGCAGGATGGGACAGAAGCAGACAGCACAGATGCTGAAAGCGGAGATTCCGCAGAAGGAGAACTGACTCCGGAGGAACAGGCGCAGAAGACACAGGAAGACAAGATCGAGCAGCTTTCTCCGCAGGATCCAAAGATGTATCTGACTACATATTACGTAGAGGTACCGGTAGGAACTACGCTGGATAAATTAAGCTATGTAAAGGATATCCAGGATGATACAGAGTCAACCAGTGATCTTTTCAAAAGGATTCAGATCACCGGTGATGTAAATACAGCTGCACCGGGAACTTACGAGCTTACATATTATGTAGTAGACAACAGTGGAAACAGCTCCAACGGAGCCGTACTTACCATTGTTGTGAAATAAATATCATCCCCTCTCCAGGTGCCTGAGATACCGGAGAGGGGATAAAAGCAACAAAAAATGTAAGCGAGGGAAGGCGTAGAAAAGAATATGTATCAAAAAGAAAACAGCAGCTGGGTAAAACATGCCGATTTTACGATTTGCGATATGTTGTGTCTGCAGCTTGCGTTTGTACTTGCATACTGGATCCGAAACGGGATCGATCAGCCATACGAGACAGAGCTGTATCGAAATGTGGCAGTGGTGATGTTTCTTATCCAGCTGATGGTCACATTTTTTAATGAAAGCTTCAGCGGAGTTCTGCGAAGAGGAATGCTGGTGGAACTGAAGAAAACCTTTGAACAGTGTACACTGGTCTGTCTTCTGGTCCTGGCATATATGTTTCTTTTAAGAATTGGAAACAATTATTCCAGAATGATCCTGCTGATCACCTATGTACTTTATATCTGCTTCAGCTACTGCGGCAGACAGGCATTGAAGAAATTCCTGAAGGATCACAGATACGAAGAAAGCGAGAAGCGATCCCTGCTGATCGTTACAGTCAGTGAAAATGCAGACAATGTGGTGGAAACCATCCGCAAGAATAATTACGGAACCTATCATTTGGCAGGAATTGTTTTTATGGATTGTGACAAGAAGGGAGCATCCGTCTGTGGAGTGCCGGTAGTAGCCGGAAAGGAGGATATGATCTCCTATATCCATAAGAACTGGATCGATGAAGTATTTTTTGCAGTGCCTAAGGAAATTCCGATCCCGGAGCAGATGATCAAGGATTGTTCTGCAATGGGAGTTGTCATCCATATGAGACTGGCAACCATGAAATCCCTTGGCAAGAACCAGGTGGTGGAGGAGCTTGGCGGATACACTGTGCTTTCCAGCAGTATCCACATTGTGACACCGCGCCAGATGTTTGTGAAACGAGCTATGGATATCGCAGGCGGTCTGGTAGGTTGTCTTTTTACAGGAATCGCAGCGATCTTTCTGGTTCCGGCCATTAAGATCAAATCTCCGGGTCCTGCATTTTTCTCACAGGTCCGCATGGGAAAGAACGGTCGTCCGTTCAAGATCTATAAATTCCGCTCCATGTATATGGATGCAGAAGAACGCAAAAAAGAACTGATGAAACAGAATAACATAAAAGATGGAATGATGTTCAAAATGGATGATGATCCACGAATCATCAAAGGAGTAGGACATTTTATCCGAAAGACATCCCTGGATGAATTTCCACAGTTCTGGAATATTCTGAAAGGAGATATGAGTCTTGTAGGAACCAGACCGCCGACAATGGATGAGTGGGAGAAGTATGAGCTTCACCATCGCAAACGTCTGGCCATCAAGCCGGGACTTACCGGTATGTGGCAGGTAAGCGGTCGAAGTGATATTACAGATTTCGAGGAAGTCGTAGAGCTTGACACAAAGTACATTGCCGAATGGTGTCTGAAGCTGGATATAGAGATCCTGGTTAAGACAGTTATGGTCGTTTTCCGCGGAAGCGGCGCCAAATGATCCATACATATTGAGATTCGAATATAATGACCCGGGCTGCGGAGACGCAGTTCGGGGATAAAAATAAATTAGATAAGTTATAAATATAAAAGAGGAAGTAAAAAAATGCAGATTTTATTGATCATGCTGATCGTAATATTCCTTGCGTTCTCGGTCCTGCTTCTGGCACTGGCAAAACAAAGTCCCAGGGAAAAGCAGACAGAAGACAAAGAGCAGGAAGAATACATCAGGGATTATGCAGAAACAGTAAGACAGACCGGAGGAAGTATGAAGAAGTTAGAACATTGGAAAGTAATTGCGATATATCTGATCATCTATGACATGATAGCTGTTAATTTTTCTTATTTTATGGCGCTGCTGGTGAGATTCGATTTTCGGTATTCCTCGATCCCCACAGACTATTTTGCCGCATGGAGGAGTTTTGCACCAATCTATACCATTATCATCCTGGCAGTGTTCGGATGCATGCATCTGTATAACAGTGTATGGCGTTTCGCAAGCTTCCATGAGCTGATCAAGATCACGGTAGCAACTGTGATCACTGGCGTTCTGCATATTGTGGGTATCACGATCTTCTGGGAACGGATGCCGGCTTCCTATTATCTGATCGGTATCATGCTGCAGTTTTTCCTGACTGTAGGCGTACGTTTCTCCTATCGTTTTGTACTTCTTGAGCGGAACCGCAGAGAAAAGAGCGAGCGTGAGGAGCGGAGCAAAAACGTGATGATCATCGGTGCAGGAGAAGCGGGCAGGACCATTGTCCGGGAGCTTCAGAATGCAAAGGAAACCAATTCCAGAGTACGCTGCCTGATCGATGACAATCCGAATAAATGGGGAAGATACATGGAAGGCGTTCCGGTGGTAGGCGGAAGAGACGATATTTTTCTCAATGTGGACAAGTATCATATCAATCAGATCCTTCTTGCGATCCCGACGGCAACACCGCATCAGAAGCGAGATATCCTGAACATCTGCAAGGAAACCGGCTGCGAGCTGAAGCAGCTTCCTGGTGTATATCAGCTTGTAAACGGAGAAGTATCCCTGAGCAAGATGAAAAAAGTAGCAGTGGAGGATCTTCTTGGACGAGACACCATCAAAGTTAACATGTCAGAGATCTTTCAGTATCTGAAGGGAAAAAGGATCCTGGTAACAGGAGGCGGCGGTTCTATCGGAAGCGAGCTCTGCCGTCAGATCGCAGGTCATGAGCCAGAGCTTCTGGTGATTTTCGACATTTATGAAAATAACGCTTACGACATTGAGCAGGAGCTGAAGGCCAGTTATCCGAACCTGAACCTGAAGGTACTGATCGGCTCCGTCCGTGACAGCAAAAGGATCAACTGGGTATTTGAAACCTATAAGCCGGAGATCGTATATCATGCAGCCGCACATAAGCACGTACCGCTGATGGAGAACAGCCCCTGTGAGGCAATCAAGAACAATGTGGTAGGAACCTATAAGACTGCATATGCGGCAATGATGAACGGCTGCCAGCGC
>NZ_WQQD01000096.1:0-226 GCF_018785605.1 Blautia sp. MCC270 | reverse complement strand
ACAGAATATTCCTATAAGTATCGAAGAATACAGAAACGGGATCGGCACAGCGTATCACCATAAATATCGAAGAATACAGGAACCAGATCGGCACAGCGTATCACCATAAATATCGAAGAATACAGGGCCAGATCGGCCCAGCGTACCACCATAAATATCGAAGAATACAGGGATTAGATCGGCACAGCGTACCACCATAAGTACCGAAGAATACAGAAACCAGATC
>NZ_WQQD01000095.1:0-606 GCF_018785605.1 Blautia sp. MCC270 | reverse complement strand
GCTCCGGGCAGGGACTCCGTCGGGGGATACTACTAGGGCTCCGTGAGACGGCTAAAAGCATTGCGGCAGGGCCAGAACTCACCTCCGGCTCAGACAGCAGGCCCTGCCGCAATAACGCCGTCTCTCGCAGCCCAAGTAGTAATCACCCCTCCTCCGCAGCAGCCCGGCCCGATGCCACCTTCCTCTGGCTGACGTTTCCAGCCGACAGGAAAAAACATGCGGGGTATGGAAGCGGACTGGGCGTCCTGTCCTGAAATGTTAGACTGGCACAGAATATTCCTATAAGTATCGAAGAATACAGAAACAGGATCGGCCCAGCGTATCACCATAAATATCGAAGAATACAGGAACCAGATCGGCCCAGTGTATCACCATAAATATCGAAGAATACAGGGAACAGATCGGCCCAGCGTACCACTATAAGTACCGAAGAATACAGAAACTAGATTGGCACAACGTTCCATTCTGAGTACCGCAGCATACAGACAAAAGTCAACAACGCAGCACACACAACAACGCAGAACTCCTTCCGTGCCCAAGAGGGTGGGGGTGCAGGGGGAGGGCCTTCGGGCCAATGCCATTTAGTTAGAACATAGTATTCCAAAA
>NZ_WQQD01000094.1:0-386 GCF_018785605.1 Blautia sp. MCC270 | reverse complement strand
CTCCGCAGCAGCCCGGCCCGATGCCACCTTCCTCTGGCTGACGCTTCCAACCGACAGGAAAAAACATGCGGGGGATGGAAACGGACTGGGCGTCCTGTCCTGAAATGTCAGACCGGTACAGAATATTCCTATAAGTATCGAAGAATACAGAAACGGGATCGGCACAGCATACCACCATAAGTACCGAAGAATCCAGGAACCAGATCGGCACAACGTTCCACATCCAATACCGAAGCATACAGACAAAAGTCAACAACGCAGTACATACAACAACGCAGAACTCCTTCCGTGCCCAATGGGGTGGGAGCGCGAGGGAGGGCGTTCGGGCTACGGAACTCTGAGATCGCCTTCCCTCGCACTTACCGCATTGAAAATGCGACCGGCGT
>NZ_WQQD01000093.1:0-236 GCF_018785605.1 Blautia sp. MCC270 | reverse complement strand
GCGCGAGGGAGGGCGTTCGGGCTACGGAACTCTGAGATCGCCTTCCCTCGCACTTACCGCATTGAAAATGCGACCGGCGTAGCGCCATCCAGCGAAGAGTCTTATTATAAAAAACAACACATATAAAATAATAAACAGGAAGATAATAGCATAATGGATGAATGATAGCAGAAAAGAAATTGTCCTATAAAAATAAACTTCCAGGAAAATCTAAAAAAATTGAAATTTATGGTTGA
>NZ_WQQD01000092.1:0-1902 GCF_018785605.1 Blautia sp. MCC270 | reverse complement strand
TGTGTGCGCCCGGCGGCGCACGTTTCTAACGGGTGCAAGTCCCGAATCCGCCTGGTAGTGGGAAGGATATAGCCGAAGGCAAGGGTGTCCATCGTGAGGTGGAATCTGAAGGAAGCCGGATGTGGGAATAAACTAACCACGGGCAAATCTCTGGTCTGACGAACAGAAATCACATATAAGGTTTTGCATGAGGGTAAGGCTGCACAACAAGTCAAAGCCCAATAACTACACGGAATCATGCGGAATAGATGTGGCAGATAGATGGAGAGAAAGAAGCGTGTGATACCCGGGGAGGTCTGCGCGACATGCCTCGAAAGAGGTAACCACTGCCAAAAGCAGTGCTGAACGCACAGAAGTCAGCAGAGGTCATAGTAGCCGAGAGGTGAAGGACTGAATCAATAGGAGTCTCAAGTATGACCCGGAAAGGAGAAATGAGCAGATGGATGCAGAAAACAAGGAAAGCTGCTTGCAGAGAGATAGCGCGGAACGTAAAGGGTATGTAAGAGCGCACCGCTCATTCAACCGGATATGGAAAGAAAGGGACAGTGCAGAGCCGGATATCTTAGGTAAGATACTGAATAAGGACAACCTAAACAGAGCTTACAAAGGAGTGAAGGCAAACAAGGGAGCGCCGGGAGTAGATGGGATGACCATTGAAGAGGCGTTCCAGTGGATAAAGGAACATAACCACGAACTGACAGAACAGATTCGAAAGGGGCATTATACCCCATCGCCTGTGAGACGAGTGGAAATTCCCAAATCAGACGGAGGAGTACGAAAACTTGGTATTCCGACTGTCATAGACCGTATCATCCAACAGGCAATGTCACAACAGCTGATACCGATTTATGAGCCAAAGTTTTCGGATGGAAGTTTCGGATATCGTCCGGGACGGAGTGCGAAAGACGCAGTTCAGAGGATAGAGGAGTATGCAGAACAGGGATATACAAAAGCAGTAGTCCTAGACCTGTCAAAGTATTTCGATACACTGAACCATGAGTTACTTGTAAATATCCTGCGCAGAGATGTAAAGGATGAACGTGTAATACAGATGATAAAGAGGTATCTTAGAAGTGGAGTGATGGAAAACGGTGTAGTCGTTAAGACGGAAGAAGGATCACCACAGGGAGGAAATCTCTCCCCACTGTTAGCCAATGTATATCTTAACGAGTTTGACCAGGAGTTCAACAAAAGAGGAGTACCGTGCATTCGCTATGCAGATGATATCGTATTGCTAGCGAAGAGCGAACGTGCATCCGAACGGTTGTTGGAAAGCAGTACGAAATATCTGGAAGGGATACTGAAACTAAAGGTGAACCGAGAGAAAAGTCGTACGGTCAGTGTGTTTGCAATAAGAAATTTTAAGTACCTTGGCTTCTGTTTCGGGAAGAGCGGAAAAGGAATCTATGTCCGTGTCCATGGAAAGTCATGGAAGAAAGCCAAGGAGAAGCTGAGAAAGCTCACTTCCCGGAGCAGGTGCGGAAGTATAGTAAAGACCATGGAACGTATAAAAGAATATATGCGAGGATGGCTGAACTATTACAGTATGGCAGACATGAAAAACAACGTCGAAAGGCTGAACAGGTGGTTGTATCGAAGGATACGAATGTGTATCTGGAAACAGTGGAAACTGCCAAAGACACGAAAACGGAAGCTGATGGGGTTGGGAATGCCAGAATGGGCAGCCTGTGAAGGAGCCTACAGCCGAAAAGCTTATTGGAGAATGGCAAATGCAGGAGTGGTCAAACGAGCACTAACAAAAGAAAGACTGATAAACTGGGGCTTTTATGATTTAGCCACAGCCTATCAGTCCATGCACGTCAACTATTGAAACCGCCGTGTACCGAGCGGTATGCACGGTGGTGTGAGAGGACGGCGGTTAGTCACCGCCTCCTACTCGAT
>NZ_WQQD01000010.1:0-23749 GCF_018785605.1 Blautia sp. MCC270 | reverse complement strand
TTCATGACTACATGCGCCCGTTCCGTAAGGGTGCAGGAAGCTATGATCTGATCATGCCGAAATTTGAGAAATTTACGGAATCCAGAAATCAGGACAAGTATTATGTAAGAGGAACCTTTACTCATCATAATCTTGATTTCTCTCAGGATGTTCTGCATCTGGCAGATCTTGGCTTCAAGCAGATTTCTGTTGAGCCGGTCGTGGCAGCAGATACAGAAGAGTATGCGATCCGTGAGGAGGATATCCCACAGATCCTGGAACAGTATGATATTCTTGCAAAAGAAATGATCAAAAGAGAAAAAGAGGGAAAAGGATTCAACTTCTTCCACTTTATGATAGACCTTACCGGTGGTCCGTGTGTATACAAACGACTTTCCGGATGCGGCTCAGGAACCGAGTACCTGGCTGTTACTCCGTGGGGGGATTTTTATCCATGTCACCAGTTTGTGGGTGAGGAACAGTACCTTATGGGTAATGTAGACGAGGGAATCACAAAGCCTGAAATCGTAAAAGACTTTGGAAGATGTAACGTCTATACGAAACCGGACTGTAAAGACTGTTTTGCCAGATTCTACTGCAGCGGCGGCTGTGCGGCAAATGGTTACCATTTCGGCGGAGATATCCGGGGGAATTATAAGATCGGATGCGAACTCCAGAGGAAGCGTGTGGAGTGCGCTATCATGATAAAAGCCGCTTTGGCGGAATAAGAGAGGAAAAAGAAAATGAAGAAAAGTAGAGGAATTGCAGTGCTGCTTCTGACAGCAATTGTCACAGTATTCTTCTGCTATGTGGCTGCGGTAGGCATTGGTCCTACAGGAACAGGTTCGGCTAAGAATATCAACACCGGACTTGATCTTGCCGGCGGTGTCAGCATCACATACCAGGCTAAGGACAGCAATCCGAGCAAGGAAGACATGTCCGATACTGTTTACAAGATGCAGCAGCGTGTTTCTCAGTACAGTACTGAGGCACAGGCATATCAGGAAGGTTCCAACCGTATCACCATTGAGATTCCAGGAGTATCAGATGCAAATGCGATCCTGGAAGAACTTGGAAAGCCAGGTTCTCTGTATTTTATCGATCAGACAGATGCAGACGGAAACCAGAATTTTACAACAGGAAACAGTGAGAGTGGATATGTTCTTGCAAGAAGTATTGAGGATATCCAGAAAGCCGGATCTGTTGTACTGGAAGGTACAGACGTTGCAGACGCTGAGGGAGGTGCTTATCAGGATTCATCCACAAGCTCCCAGAAATATGCAGTCAGTCTGACTCTTACAAAGAATGGAAAAACCAAATTTGCGGAAGCTACCAAGGCAAATGTTGGAAAGCAGATCGCAATCGTATATGACGATCAGGTTTTAAGCGCTCCGAATGTAAATGAGGAGATTTCCGGCGGAAAAGCTCAGATCACCGGAATGGCAAGTACAGAAGAGGCACAGAATCTTGCTTCTTACATAAGAATCGGTTCCTTAAGTCTTGAGCTTACCGAGCTTCGTTCCAGCGTAGTTGCTGCACAGCTTGGTGAAGAAGCCATCGCAACAAGTGTAAAAGCCGGAGCGATCGGTCTTGTGATCGTTATGCTGATCATGATCATTGCATACCGTATCCCAGGTCTGGTTGCATCTGTTGCACTGGTTCTTTATACAACCTTAATGCTGATCACGCTGAATGCTTTTGATATCACCCTTACGCTTCCGGGTATTGCAGGTATCATCCTGGGCATTGGTATGGCAGTGGATGCCAATGTTATTATCTACGCCAGAATCCGTGAGGAGATCGCGGCAGGCCTTTCTGTCCATGCAGCGATCAAAAGTGGATTCGGCAAAGCGTTTTCCGCTATTTTTGATGGAAACATCACAACACTGATCGCGGCTTGTGTGCTGATGTGGCTTGGCTCCGGTTCTGTTAAGGGGTTTGCCTACACGCTGGCAATGGGTATCGTGATCTCCATGTTTACAGCACTGGTTATATCCAGGCTTGTTATTAATGCGGTATACGCAATTGGTGTTCGTGACCCGAAATTCTATGGTATTGCCAAGGAACGTAAGGTTGTGGATTTCGTTGGAAAGAGAAAAATCTTCTTTGCTGTTTCCATTATCCTGATCCTTTGCGGACCTGTAGGAATGCTGGTCCACAGTAATGTGATCGGTGACAAAGCCATGAATTACAGCCTGGAGTTTTCCGGCGGTACTTCTACCAATGTAACCTTCAATAAAGAGATGGATATCAAGGAGATTGATTCCGAGGTAACACCGGTTGTTGAGGCAGTGACAGGTGATAAGAATGTACAGCCGACCAAGGTGCAGGGAACTAATCAGGTAGTGATCAAAACACGTTCTCTGGATCTTAAGGAACGAGAAGCACTGAATAAGGCATTGGAGGAAAATTTTGATGTAGATACAAGTCTGATCACATCGGAGAATATTTCCGCTACTGTCAGCAATGAGATGAGAAGAGACGCTATCGTAGCGGTTATCGTAGCTGCGATCTTCATGCTTCTTTACATCTGGTTCCGTTTCAAGGATATCCGCTTTGCAAGCAGTGCAGTACTTGCACTTCTTCATGATGTCCTGGTCGTACTTGCGTTTTATGTTATTTCCAGAACATCTGTGGGAAACACATTTATTGCGTGTATGCTGACGATCGTAGGTTATTCTATCAATGCTACTATTGTCATCTTCGACCGTATCCGTGAGAATATGAGAGGCAGAAAGAAAGTTGAGGATGAGAAACTAAAAGAGATCGTAAATACCAGTGTTACAGAAACTCTGACACGAAGCATTTACACATCCCTGACAACATTTGTAATGGTTGCAATTCTTTATGTAATGGGTGTTTCCTCAATTAAAGAATTTGCAGCACCGCTGATGGTAGGTATCGTCGGTGGAGCATATTCTTCTGTATGCATCACTGGTGCTCTGTGGTACACCATGAAAACATTCAGAAAAAATCGTGTTGCAGCACCGGCAGCTGTAGCAGCTTCCGCAAAGATTTCTTCCGAGAAATCTGAGAAAAAGGTAAAACAGCCATCCGGACAGCAGACAGCTCAGCAGCAGCCGAAGAAGAAAAACCGTAAAAGAGTTGCCGAGCGCCTTGCAGCGCAGGAGGCAGCAAAGCAGCAGAATGATGAGGAGAAATCTGAATAAAATTGCTGAATAACAGAAACGTTCCGTACCGGGAAAGAATATTTCCTGGCGGAACGTTTTTTTGTGTGGCATAAAAAACTTGCAGCTATGCAGGAGTATGAGTTACAATACGGTTATTGTGTTGCTTTGAAGAAAGAAAGCGGCAAAGCATCAAGGAGGAAACAACATGGAACGATGGGTTGTTGCTGCAAAACGGGCGGATTTTGCGGCAATTGGAAAAGAGTTCGGAATTGATCCGGTGATCGCCAGACTGATCCGAAACAGGGATGTACAGGACAGGGATGAAATTCGCAGATATCTTTATGGAAAGGTGGACGAACTGGCTTCTCCGCATTTGATGAAGGATGTGGATAAGGCAGTGGAGATCCTGCGGAATAAAATAAAGGAAAAAAAACGCATCCGTATTATAGGCGATTATGACATTGATGGGGTAGTATCGACCTTCATTCTGATCAAAGGACTGAAGCGTGCAGGAGCTCTGGCAGATACATATATTCCGGACCGTGTGGCAGATGGATATGGAATCCATGAGCACCTGATCGAAAGAGCAGTGAATGATGGGATTGACGTAATTGTTACCTGTGATAATGGAATTGCGGCGTACAATGAAATCACTATGGCTAAAGAGAATGGAATGACGGTGATAATAACCGATCATCATGAAATTCCCTATAAAGAAACGGAAGATGGAAGAGAACTGATCCTTCCGCCGGCTGATGCCATTGTAAATCCAAAACAGCCGGACTGTAATTATCCGGAGAAAAGATTGTGCGGAGCAGTTGTTGCGTTGAAGCTGGTGACAGCTCTCTATGAGGCATGCGGGATTCCGGAAAAAGAGCTGGAAGATTTTCTGGAATTAGGAGCCATTGCCACGGTGGGAGACGTGATGGATCTTCAGGGTGAAAACCGCATCCTTGTAAAGGAAGGCTTGAAACGACTTTCCCACACTTCTAACAAAGGTCTCCGTGAACTGATCCGTGCCAATGGCCTGGAGGATGGGCCGATCACTGCCTATCATGTAGGGTTTGTGCTGGGACCATGTATCAATGCCAGTGGAAGACTGGATACCGCTGCACGTTCCCTGAAACTGCTCTGTGCGGAGACGGAAGATGAAGCAGCAAAACTTGCCGGTGATCTGACTGCGTTGAATCAAAGCAGAAAAGCTCTCACAGAAGAGGGAAAGGAAGCAGCGATCCGTATTGTGGAAGAGACAGAAATCGGACAGGACAGGGTTCTTGTGATCTATTTACCGGACTGTCACGAAAGTCTGGCCGGAATTATTGCGGGACGCATCCGGGAAAAGTACAATAAACCGGTCTTTGTCCTGACAAAAGGTGAAACAATGGTGAAAGGCAGCGGACGTTCCATAGAAAGCTATTCCATGTTTGAGGAACTGGTAAAATGCGGAGATCTGATGGAACAGTATGGCGGTCATCCTATGGCGGCAGGATTATCCATTAAAGAAGAAAATGTGGAAGAGTTCCGCAGACGGTTAAACGAAAACTGTACTCTGACAGAAAAGGATCTGGCTCCAAAGATCCTGATCGATGTGCCAATGCCGGTTTCCTATATAAATAAGGAACTTGTGGAAGAGATATCCCTGCTGGAGCCTTTTGGAAAGGGAAATACCAAACCGATTTTTGCACAGAAGGGACTTCGGGTTTTAAGCAGTCGTATTCTTGGCAAAAATAGGAATGTGGCAAAGCTTCAGCTATCAGACAGTACCGGCTGTGTAGTGGAAGCAGTATATTTTGGAGAAGCAGATGAATTTGTTGATAGAATAAAAAACTGTGGAAGTATTGCGGTCACATATTATCCTGAGATCAACCGTTATCAGGGAAGAGAGACCTTACAGATCGTAATCCGAAATTATATTACAGAATAACAGGAGAAGGTATCACTAAAATGCAGATCCTGACAGCGAGTAATTGACTGTAAAACAGGAAAGAAGGCTCTATACTGGGCAATATGCAGTCCAGGGCCTGTCGTAATTCCGCGAGTTCTGTCGGGTTGCACATTGATTCCCTACAGAAAAAGTGCTATACTATCTAACATCTGATTGACAAATTAAACCATTGGAGGTTATTATGAAAAAAATAGAAGAATATGTAAGAAGTATCCCGGACTTTCCAGAGCCAGGGATTATTTTCCGTGACGTTACCAGCGTCCTTCAGGATGCGGATGGATTACAGCTTGCCATTGATTCTATGCAGGATTGTCTGGAGGGTGAGGAGTTCGATGTGATCACAGGTCTTGAATCCAGAGGCTTTATCTTTGGTATGCCGATCGCATATAATCTTCACAAACCCTTTGTTCTGGTCCGCAAAGCAGGAAAACTTCCATGTGAGACCGTTTCCAGAACCTATGATCTGGAGTATGGAAGTGCAACTATCGAGATGCATAAGGATTCCATCAAGCCGGGACAGAAGGTTGTTATTGTGGATGACCTGATCGCTACGGGCGGAAGTGTGGAAGCAGCCATCAAGCTTGTGGAGGAGCTTGGCGGCGAGGTTGTCAAGGTGGTTTTCCTTATGGAGCTTGCAGGTCTGAAGGGACGTGAGCGTCTCAAAGGTTATAATGTGGCATCTGTGATCTGTTACGACGGAAAATAATTTTTTGTCGGTGGAAGGGGATGTGAACTGTTGTAGTCATACGGCAGTATGAAATTGTGCACAGGCAGGTGGGATTTAATGGCAGAGACAAAAAATACGGAAAAACAAAACATTGAGATACAGAAGGAAGAAGAAAAAAGAGAGTCTGTCCGGAAGGCAGATGCGGCGGTGAAATCCATGCATGATTTTACAAGCCCTGAGGTTCTTTATCAGGAGCTGATAAAAAGTGTGAAGAAATATCATCCGTCTACGGATATTTCCATGATCGAAAAGGCCTATAAAGTGGCCAGTGAGGCACATAAGGATCAGAAACGTAAATCCGGTGAACCTTATATCATTCATCCTCTCTGTGTTGCGATCATCCTTGCGGATCTTGAGCTGGATAAGGAAACCATAGTGGCAGGCCTTCTTCATGATGCGGTAGAGGATACCTGGATGACGTATGAAGAGGTGGAAAAGGAATTTGGTTCTGAGGTAGCACTTCTGGTAGATGGTGTTACCAAGCTGGGACAGCTGTCCTATTCCAAGGACAAGGTAGAGGTTCAGGCTGAGAATTTAAGAAAGATGTTCCTTGCAATGGCTAAGGATATCCGCGTTATCCTGATCAAGCTTGCGGACCGTCTTCATAATATGCGTACCCTGCAGTATATGAGACCAGAGAAACAGCAGGAGAAAGCAAGAGAAACCATGGATATCTATGCTCCCATCGCGATGCGGCTTGGTATTTCCAAGATCAAGGTGGAACTGGATGATCTTTCTCTTAAGTATCTGAAGCCGGATGTTTACTATGATCTGGTAGAAAAGGTTGCTCTTCGCAAAAGTGCCCGTGAGGAATTTGTTAATTCTATCGTGAAACAGGTAAAGCAGCATATGGAGGATGCCAATATCAGGGCACAGGTGGATGGCCGCGTGAAGCATTTCTTCAGCATCTATAAGAAGATGGTCAATCAGGATAAAACCATTGATCAGATTTATGACCTGTTTGCTGTACGCATCATTGTAGATACTGTGAAGGACTGTTATGCAGCTCTTGGTGTTATCCATGAGATGTACAAGCCGATCCCCGGCAGATTTAAAGATTATATCGCAATGCCGAAGGCCAATATGTATCAGTCTCTGCATACAACGCTTATTGGTCCTAACGGACAGCCTTTCGAAATCCAGATCCGTACATTTGAAATGCATAAAACCGCAGAATACGGTATTGCAGCTCATTGGAAATATAAGGAAACTTCCGATGGTAAGAAACCTGGAAAGAGTGAGGAAGAGAAGCTGAACTGGTTGCGCCAGATCCTGGAGTGGCAGCGCGATATGTCCGATAACCGGGAGTTCATGAGTCTTCTGAAAAATGATCTGGATCTTTTTGCGGACAGTGTTTACTGTTTCACTCCCCAGGGAGATGTAAAAACACTCCCAAACGGTTCTACACCTATTGATTTTGCATACAGCGTGCACAGTGCAGTAGGAAACAAGATGGTAGGTGCCAGGGTCAATGGCAAACTTGTTCCTATTGAATATAAGATCAAAAACGGTGATCGTATTGAGATCATAACATCCCAGAATTCTCAGGGTCCCAGCCGTGACTGGCTGAAGATCGTAAAGAGCACACAGGCTAAGAATAAGATCAACCAGTGGTTTAAGAAAGAACTGAAGGAAGATAATATCCTGAAGGGTAAGGACATGCTGAATCAGTATGCCAAGACCAAGGGCTTTAAACCAGGCATATATACCAAGCCACAGTATATGGAATCGGTAATGCATAAATATGGTTTCCGAGACTGGGATTCTGTATTGGCAGCGATCGGACATGGCGGCCTGAAAGAAGGTCAGGTGTTTAACAAGCTGGTAGAAGCCTATGAGAGGGAGCATAAGAAGAATCTTACAGATGAACAGGTCCTGGAGGCAGCTTCCGAATCACAGGAGAAGCTTCACATTGCCAAGAGTAAGAGTGGCATTGTAGTAAAAGGCATTCATGATGTGGCAGTTCGTTTTTCCAAATGCTGTAGTCCGATCCCGGGAGATGAGATCGTAGGCTTTGTAACAAGAGGAAGAGGGATCACCATTCATCGTACAGACTGTGTGAATGTGCTCAACATGCCTGAGATTGACCGGAAACGTCTCATTGAAGCAGAGTGGCAGATGCCAGACAGAGCGGATTCCGAGAAATACGAAGCGGAGATCCAGGTTTATGCAAATAACCGTACCGGACTTCTGGTGGATATTTCCAAGATCTTTACAGAGAGGAAGATCGATCTTCGTTCTATTAACAGCCGTACCAACAAGCAGGAACGCGCCACGATTTCCATGTCCTTTAATGTATGCAGCAAACAGGAACTGAATTCTCTGATCGAAAAGATCCGTCAGGTTGAAAGTGTTCTTGATGTAGAGCGAACAACGGGCTGACCCGATAAACGGAGGAATTTTTATGAGTAAACTTGAAATGCAGCAGTGTGTGCTGGGCCAGGTGTTTACCAACTGCTATTTTCTGAAAAATAAAGAGACCGGAGAACTGCTGATCGTAGACCCGGGAGACTATGCAGAAAAAGTTTTTCAGAAAGTATCTCTTATGCAGGGAAAACCGGTGGGGATCCTTCTGACACATGGTCATTTTGATCACATCATGGCTGTAAAGGAAGTGAAGGAAAAATATCAGATCCCGGTTTATGCATGCATGCAGGAAGAAGTGATGCTGGCAGAGCCCACGATAAATATGACTGCTGTTTATGGAAGTGCCTGTTCAATTAAGCCGGATGTTCTTCTGGATGACGGGCAGATTTTCGAAGCGGCCGGATTTTCCATCCAGATGTTCCACACACCGGGACATACCAAAGGAAGCTGCTGCTATTATATCAAAGACGAAGGTGTGCTTTTCAGCGGAGATACATTGTTTTGCGGCTCTGTGGGAAGAACCGATTTTCCTGGCGGAAGTTCTGCTGAGATCGTAAGAAGCCTTCACAAGCTTGTGGATACTTTGCCGGAGGATACAGAAGTATTTCCGGGGCATGACGCATCCACAACCATTGGTTATGAAAAGAGGTATAATCCATTTGTATAAGATTGGCATTTTGTTTCAGAACAGAGATTTTGAGCATGATGTGTATGAACTGATCAAAGCGTTTTATCCCGGAAATGAGATCGTTTCTCTTTATGAAGAGGATGATGCGGATTATGATATCCGCTTCCGGGTCTCACGTGATGAAGAAGGTTATACCATCAGTTACAACAACGGAATAGAGAAAAAAACAGCTCATGGGGCTGTGATAGAAGGGCAATCCAGTGGAGAAGCTTCGGATGCCCTTATTTCTTGCAATGATGCCCATGATATCCGCAGAAAAAATAAAGACGCGATCAAATACGCCCTGTATCAGATGCTTTCCAAAGCTACAGGAAAGACACTTCCCTGGGGAAATCTTACAGGCATCCGTCCTGTGAAAATGGCTATGGGAATGCTGGAGTCCGGAATGAAAAATACGGAGATCGCCAGATATATGAGAGATCAGTATCTGGTAAGTCCGGAGAAAACAGCTCTTGCAGTTACCATCGCAAATCGTGAGCGGGATATCCTGAAAAACATTGATTATGAAAACGGTTACAGCCTTTATGTTGGCATTCCTTTCTGTCCGAGTATCTGTCTGTACTGTTCATTCAGTTCCTATCCGCTGGAGAGATGGCGTAAATATGTGGAGGCGTATCTGGATGCGCTGGTAAAGGAAATCCGGGCTGTTTCCGGGATGATGAAAAACCGGAAGCTGGATACGGTCTATATCGGTGGGGGAACACCTACCACACTGGAGCCGGATCAGCTTCGGAGACTTCTTGGCGTGATCACGGAATATTTTCCCTGTGAGGAGCTGGAAGAATTTACGGTTGAGGCAGGAAGACCGGACAGTATAACCTTGGAAAAGCTTCAGGCGATCCGGGAGTTTCCGGTTACCAGGATTTCTGTAAATCCACAGACCATGAATCAGGAAACCCTGGATATCATTGGCAGACGTCATACAGTAGAACAGACAAAGAATGCGTTTCATCTGGCAAGAAAAGCCGGATTCGACAATATCAATATGGATCTGATCGTGGGTCTTCCCGGCGAAGATATCACAAAAGTGCAGCATACACTGGACGAGGTAAAAGCTCTCGGGCCGGACAGCCTGACCGTACATTCTCTTGCTGTGAAGCGTGCGGCAAGACTGAATATTTTCCGTGATAAATACCAGGAGATGACCTTTGAAAACAATCAGGAGATCATGGATCTGACTATGAAAACGGCCTACGAGATGGGAATGGGTCCTTATTATCTGTACAGACAGAAGAATATGAAGGGGAATTTTGAGAACGTCGGGTATTCTGAGGTTGACAAAGCAGGGATTTACAATATACTGATTATGGAGGAAAAGCAGCCGATCATCGCACTGGGTGCAGGTGGTTCCTCCAAGCTTGTGTTTGAACACGGACAGCGCATTGAGCGTGTGGAGAATGTGAAGGATGTTGTCAATTATATCACACGTATCGATGAAATGATCGAGAGAAAACGCGAGGGCATTGCAAAATGGCTGTAGACGGAAAGGAGAGACGGATCCTTGAAAAGCGTACAGAAGATAAGTGAAACTACGCAGGACCGGATCCTGGAAATGGATCTTTCCGCAGAGCTGAAGCATGGGGTTGTTGTCAGTAACCTTGCCTATGATGTGGCAAAGGAGCTTGGTCTTGGTGAGAAAGAATGTTATCAGCTGGCTATTGCCGGAATGCTCCATGATATAGGCAAGCTGAAACTGGAAGGATACATTAATGGCCAAGAGCAGAATCCGATGGTCATTGAAGAATTGAAGTATGTCCGCATGCACTCCACATTAGGTTATGAGATTCTGAAAGACCAGGGATATTCCGATTATGTTCTGGAAAGTATTCTTTATCATCATGAGAATTTTGACGGCAGCGGTTATCCCAGCAACAGAAGCGGAAAGGATATCCCTATGGGTGCAAGGATCCTGAGAGTATGTGATGTATATGCGGCTTTGAGTATGGACAGACCATATCGGAAAGCTCTGGAAAATGATGAAGTTTTAAGACTGATGATCGATGAGATTAAAAACTTTGACATGCAGGTGTTTCTTGCATTTCAGAGGGTGATTCATAAAGGAGGAAACTATGGCATTAAAAAAGAAACCGGTTACAGGAATGAAGGACATTTTACCGAAGGAAATGGCAATCCGTAACTATGTGATGAATATGATCAGAGAGACGTACGGAACCTTTGGTTTTTCCGCGATCGAGACTCCCTGTGTAGAACATATTGAGAATCTCTGCAGCAAGCAGGGCGGTGAAAATGAAAAACTGATCTTCAAGATCATGAAGAGAGGCGAGAAACTGAAACTGGATACTGCAAAAACAGAGAATGATCTGACAGATTCCGGACTTCGCTATGACCTGACCGTACCGCTTTCCAGATATTATTCCAATAATGCAAACGAGCTTCCGGCTCCGTTTAAGGCACTTCAGATGGGAAATGTATGGAGAGCTGACCGTCCGCAGAGAGGTCGTTTCCGTCAGTTTATGCAGTGTGATATCGATATCCTGGGTGAGCCGACCTATCTTGCTGAGATCGAGCTTGTACTTGCAACTACAACACTTCTTGGAAAACTGGATTTCCAGAACTTTACGATCCGTATCAATGACAGAAGGATCCTGAAGGCAATGGCTCAGTACAGCGGTTTCCCGGCAGAGAGCTTTGATACTGTCTTTATTATTCTTGACAAGATGGATAAGATCGGCATCGAGGGAGTTGCAGAGGAGCTTGAGAAAGAGGGCTTTGCGAAAGAGAGCATTGACACTTATCTTGGACTTTTCCGTGAGATCACCAACGATGTTGAGGGTGTCCGTTATATTAAAGAAAAACTTTCTGATGTTCTGGAAGCAGGTATTGCAGAGGATCTTGAAACGATCATCAATACTGTAGAATCTGTAAAAACAGCAGACTTCAAAATGTCCTTTGACCCTACACTGGTACGTGGAATGTCCTATTACACAGGTCCGATCTTTGAGATTTCCATGGATGAGTTCGGCGGAAGCGTCGGTGGAGGCGGACGTTACGATGAGATGATCGGTAAATTTACAGGAAATAATACCTGTGCTTGTGGTTTCTCCATTGGATTTGAGAGAATCGTTATGCTGCTTCTTGAGAGAGGCTATGAGATTCCAACCAAGAATGGCAAGAAAGCATATCTGATCGAGAAGAACATGCCGGCAGACAAGCTTCTGAACATCCTGAAACAGGCAACTGAGGAAAGAAGTGCAGGTACACAGATCAATATCTCTATCATGAAAAAGAACAAAAAATTCCAGAAAGACCAGCTGGCAGCAGATGGTTATACAGAGTATGTAGAATTTTTCAACAGAGACTGAAACTGCCCGTCTGAAAACGGAGATAGCAGAGTAAATTAAAATGACTATGAAAAAAATAGTCAGAGGAGGATAAAGAGATGGCTGAAAGCATGCAGGGACTGCACAGAACTTGCCGATGTGCAGAAGTGACCACAGAGATGGTCGGAAAAGAAGTAACATTAATGGGATGGGTGGCAAAAGCCAGAAATAAAGGAGGTCTTGTATTTGTGGATCTTCGTGACCGTTCCGGGATCATGCAGCTGATTTTTGAGAATGGCAGCATTGACGAGGAAGGCTTTACAAAAGCAGGTAAACTGCGTAGTGAGTTTGTTATTGCTGTAACCGGTACCGTAGAGAAACGTGGAGGAGCAGTAAACGAGAATCTTGCAACCGGCGAGATCGAGCTTCGTGTAAAATCCCTCCGTGTTCTTGCTGAGGCAGATGTTCCTCCATTCCCGATCGAGGAGAATAGCAAGACAAAAGATGAGATCCGACTTAAATATCGTTATCTTGATTTAAGAAGACCGGATCTTCAGAGAAATATCATGATGAAGAGCAAGGTTGCCCAGCTTACAAGACAGTTCTTTACAGAAGAGGGATTTCTTGAGATTGAGACACCGATGCTTGGAAAGAGTACTCCTGAGGGAGCCAGAGACTATCTGGTACCATCACGTGTTCATCCGGGAAGCTTCTATGGCCTTCCACAGTCTCCGCAGCTGTACAAGCAGCTTCTGATGTGCTCCGGATTTGATCGTTATATCCAGATCGCAAGATGCTTCCGTGATGAGGATCTTCGTGCTGACCGTCAGCCGGAGTTCACGCAGATCGATATGGAGCTTTCCTTTGTTGATGTAGACGATGTTATCGATGTTAACGAGAGATATCTTGCATTCCTGTTCAAAGAAGTTCTGGATATCGATGTAAAACTCCCGATCCAGAGAATTACCTGGCAGGAAGCTATGGATCGTTTTGGTTCCGACAAGCCGGATATGCGTTTCGGTATGGAACTTCATGATGTCAGTGATATCGTAAAAGACTGCGGATTTGGTGTGTTCACAGGTGCGCTTGAGAACGGCGGAAGTGTTCGTGGTATCAATGCAGAAGGTCAGGGCGCAATGCCGAGAAAGAAGATCGATAAGCTTGTTGAGTTCGTAAAAGGTTATGGTGCAAAAGGTCTTGCATACATTGCCATTGCAGAGGACGGAACCAGAAAGTCTTCTTTCGCCAAGTTTATGACAGATGAAGAGATGGATGCTCTTGTAAAAGCTATGGACGGCAAGCCAGGAGATCTTCTTCTTTTTGCAGCAGATAAGACAAAATTGGTATACGATGTACTGGGAGCACTCCGTCTTGAGCTTGCAAAACAGATGGATCTTTTAGATAAAAATGAGTATCGTTTCGTATGGGTAACAGAGTTCCCGCTTCTTGAGTGGAGCGAGGAGGAGAACCGTTTTACAGCAATGCACCATCCGTTCACCATGCTTATGGAGGAGGATCTTCCGCTTCTTGACACAGATCCGGGAAAGGTTCGTGCAAAAGCATACGACATCGTTCTTAACGGAAATGAGATCGGCGGCGGCAGCGTGCGTATCCATCAGGATGATATTCAGGAAAGAATGTTTGAGGCACTTGGCTTCACAAAAGAAGCTGCACATGAGCAGTTCGGATTCCTTCTGGATGCCTTCAAATATGGAGTTCCGCCACACGCAGGACTTGCATATGGTCTTGACAGACTTGTCATGCTTATGGCAAAGGCAGATACGATCCGTGATGTTATTGCATTCCCGAAGGTTAAGGATGCCTCCTGTCTGATGACTCAGTCTCCTAGCCAGGTAAGTGAGGCACAGCTTCATGAGCTGGGACTTGACCTTGAGCCGCAGAAAGAAGAGGAAGAATAAAAGATCATGCAGCCGACAATCTATACATTTCTGATCGTTTGTCCACTTGTATTTCTTGCCGGATTTGTAGATGCTGTAGCAGGCGGGGGAGGACTGATCTCCCTGCCTGCTTATCTTTTGGCCGGAGTTCCTGTACATAATGCTGTTGCCACCAACAAGCTGTCATCAGCAACAGGAACATTGATCTCAACTGTCCGTCTGTGCAAAAATAAATTTGTGGACTGGATCTTGGTGCTTCCATGTATTCCAATGGCGCTTCTGGGATCTTCCATAGGAGCTCACCTTGCTCTTATAGCCAGTGATAAGCTCCTGCGTTATATGCTGATCCCGGTTCTTCCGGTGGTTGCTTTTTATGTGCTGCGCAAGAAAAATATGGATGAGAAGGGTGGCGAGATCGCCAGAAAAAAACAGATCCTGCTCTGTGCCGTATGCTCTCTTGCTGTAGGATGCTATGATGGCTTTTATGGACCAGGAACAGGAACTTTTCTCTTGCTTTTGTTTACAGGATTGGGAAAAATGAGTGTGGCAAAAGCTTCCGGTACCATGAAGGTTACCAACCTCTCTTCTAATGTAGCGGCTCTTGTTGTATTTCTGCTCAGCGGAAAGATTGTGATCATGCTTGGAATTGCAGCGTCAGTGTTCTCAATCGCAGGACATTATACCGGTGCAGGTATGGTTATGAAAAACGGAAGCCGGATCATACGGCCTATTATTCTTATAGTCCTTGCATTGCTTTTTATAAAGATCATATCCGGAATATAAAAAAGAAGAATATAAAAAACCCGTGAAGATCACGCTTTCCTGTCAGAGAAAGCAGATATTCACGGGTTTTCTAGCTGTTATTCTTTATTCGTTATCTTCGGTAGAATCTTCAGGAACCGGTGAAGCGGTAAGAGTTCCGAAGATGGCATTGCCCAGTTCGGTACCTGCATTCTCAAGCTTCCAGGATGCACCATCGTTTGTGAGATGGAAGGTAGCAGTGGCAGTTATGGTTGCCTGATTATTCTTGATACTGTCCAGAAGCAGTTCATGTGATTTGTTGTAACGCTTCTGGGAACCGTCGATCACTGCATCAGCAGAAGCCAGATAAGTATTCAATTCTTTTTCGTACTGTGTAAGAATGGAATTACTGTCAAATGTGGTAAGCTCTGCGTCCACTTCAGCAAGATATCCGGAAACAGAGGTGCTTGATATTTTGTAGTTAAAACAGGAGTGAAACTGTTCCATAAGGGCAGAGGCAATGGCGTTTTTTGCCGAATCTGAAGTGTTCAGAATGGAATCCAGCCCCAAATAATTAGCCATCTGCTTTACATCCATTTCTTGAAGCGTTTTCAGATAGACGGTAAGCGTTTCGGCAGGCGGCACAAGATCAGGATCGGACAGATAGGTGATAAGGCCACCGACCAGATCATTTTCGAGAGAGGAACTGTGCGTAATCTCCCAGTCAGGTTCTGAAGAAGATCCAAGATTGTTTAGTTGGATGGAAGTAGTGCGTTCTGCAGAACTGTACGTGTTATTCTTGAGGAGCTTGTACAGGAGCAGATAACGCTGCTCCAGGGAATTTCCGTTATCATTTTCTTTACCGGAGGCGGTTTCTAGTATTTCTTCCTGAAGGCTTGCAGAAACAAAATCACTGGCAAGAGCCTCAGCATCCAGAGTAGTAAGCTTAAGCTGCGCAGAAGCATTTTTTTCGTCGCTATCAACGGATATACCCAGGATTTTGTAATCGAAATTCTGAAAGAAGAGAGAAAATACTTCTTTTATGTCAGCAGAAAGCTTTGTGCTGTCATCAGAATCCGGAAACAGTTCCTGATAGGATATGTACTGCATGGTTGTTTCAGAGTCCAGATTTTTAAGAAGATCCAGATCTTTTTTGATCGCCTTCTCCGCATGAGCTTTGGCCGACTGTGAGCAGCTACATAAAAAAACTGAGAGAAGAATGATCATCAAGAAAGCCAGCAGATGTTTCACTGTCTTCATATTGTTCTTTCCTTTCAAAAAAGTTATATTACAACATTTTAGCAGATAAAGTACCGAAAGTCAAAATATCGCAAAAATGGAGAAAAAGGAGACTTTTTTATGAAAAATCTGTGAAATCTGCATCGTTTTCTTCAGGGACTTTTCTTTTTAGAGTGAATCTGCTATGATGTTTGAAGCAACAGATAGTTTCAGTACGATGCTGAGAAAAGGGGACAGATATGAAAAAACGTATTTTGATCGCACTTGGAATCCTTGTACTTGCAGCCGGTATCGGAGCCGGTGGATGGTATTATTATACACATCATGCAGGGTCCGCAGGAGGCAGCGATATTGTATATGTAACAAAGATAAGCAAGCTTTCGGAAATGGATTCCGGAGTGGAAAACCGATATGCAGGTGTTGTGGAACCGCAGGAAACGGTTCAGGTAAAGATTGAAAGCGGCCGAAAGGTAAAAGAAGTTCAGGTAAAGACCGGTCAGGAAGTCAAGAAAGGGCAACTTCTTTTTCAGTATGATCTTGGAAGTATCCAGCAAAGTCTTCAGGAAGCACAGCTGGCTTTGGACCGCCTGAAAAACGAACAGTTAAGTATATCTGATCAGATCACCACACTGGAAGCTGAGAAAAAGAAAGCTACAGCGGATAATCAGCTTTCCTATACAATAGAGATCGAAACACAGAAAATGAATCTCAAGAAGAATGAATATGATCAGAAAAGCAAACAGGCAGAAATCGATAAGCTTTCCCAGGCAACGCAGAATACCGAGGTGCGCAGTGAGATCGATGGAGTGATCCAGAAGATCGATACCTCCAAGATGGGCGGTGATGATTCTGAGGGCGTGGAGGATACGCTGACAGAAGGCACGACGGATTCCACAGATTCCAGTTCCGGAGACAGTTCCGGCAATGCATTTATCACGATCCTGAGCACAGGCGCTTATCGTGTAAAGGGAACGGTAAATGAAATAAACCGTGATTCGATCATAGAGGGGACACCTGTGATCATCCGTTCCAGAGTGGATTCTTCAAAAACCTGGAAGGGCACCATGGGCTCTGTTGACATGGATAATTCTACCAGCAACAGCAGTTCGGATATGGCAATGTTCGGAATGTCCAGTGCCAGTGATGATCAGACATCATCCAGTACCTATCCGTTTTATGTGAATCTGGATTCATCTGAGGGTCTGATGCTGGGGCAGCATGTGTATATTGAACCGGACGAAGGACAGGATGAGAAGAAGTCCGGTATCTGGCTGAACGATTATTTTATCGTGGATGCGGATACAGACAGCCCATATGTCTGGATCGCAAACGGTCAGAACAAGCTGGAGAAGAGAGATGTCATATTAGGACAGTATGATGAAGATCTTGGGGAATATGAGATCGCAGACGGACTTTCTGAAAAAGATAAGATCACATTTCCGACAGATGAGCTGAAAGAAGGTATGTCTGTCACAGAAGGTACTGCAGATCAGACTACAGCGGCGATGTGGGATGATTCCGAGGATGATGAAAGTATTGATGATTCTGCGTACACGGAAAGTGATGGCTCAGAGCCTGAAATGATCGAAGATGGAGCGATCGACAGTGACATGATGGATGCGACAGACGATATTTCTTCGGGAGATGACCTTGTTCCGATGGAAGGAGCGCCGACAGAATGATTTTGGATTTAAAAGGAATATATAAGGATTATCAACAGGGGAAAATGACGGTACCTGTATTGAAAGATGTAGATTTTTCCATGGAGGAGGGAGAATATGTGGCGATCATGGGACCTTCCGGTTCCGGAAAGACTACACTGATGAATATTATCGGATGCCTGGACAAACCTACCAAGGGAACTTTTCTCCTGAATGGAGAAGATATTGCCAAATGTACAGAGAATGAGATGTCAGATATCCGTCTGAAAACGATCGGATTTGTATTTCAGAGCTTTCATCTCCTTCCAAGGCAGAGTGCGCTGACAAATGTGGAACTGCCGCTGAATTATGCAAGGGTTCCCAAAAAGGAGCGCCGGGAACGTGCACGAAAAGCTCTGGAGCGTGTAGGCCTTGCCGACAGGGTGGATTTTAAGCCCAACCAGCTTTCCGGAGGACAGATGCAGAGAGTGGCTATTGCAAGAGCGATCGTAAACAATCCCAAGCTTTTGCTGGCAGATGAGCCTACCGGGGCACTGGATACGAAATCGGGAGCACAGGTTATGGAACTGTTTCAGAAGCTGAACGATGAGGGAGTTTCTGTGCTGATGATCACACATGACCCGGAAATCGCGGCACATGCCAAACGGGTTGTTATGATCCGTGACGGTGAGCTGCAGGAAAAGAGGTGATAGAATGAAAGTGGTGAAGAGAGTGATCGTTGGTGTACTGGTTGCGGCATTGGCAGCCGGAGGAATCTACACAGGGCTTATGCATGTGAAAGAATCCAAGGTAACAGAGGTGCCGGTAACCAGCGTCAGCAATCTTCAGACGGACTGGTATTCGGAGACAACACTGGATGGAACCATCACCACGAATGTTTCTCAGAATGTAAATATGGATAAAGATATGATCATCGAGAAAATATATGTATCCCAGGGTGATGATGTAAAAAAAGGCGATAATCTGATCTCCTTTGATATGACACTTGTAGAGATGGAGCTGAATATTGCAAAGCTGAAACAGCAGAAGCAGGAGCAGGATCTGACCAAAGCACAGAACCGTCTGACAAGTCTTCAGAATGGAGGTCCCATCGAAGACAGTACAGACAGTACTGATGATACGGACCTGAATCTTACAGGTGGTGATACAGGAGGTGACGGAGAAATGACAAATACCGATACACCTTCCGGAAGTGACGGAGACGAGGATATGCAGTCAACTACCGGTTCCGCGGCTACTACAGATGGTAGCTATCTTGCAGCGGCTTCCTCCAGGCCATTACTTCTCAGTGCCTTTACAGATACAGAAGGAGATCTTGAAGATTCTGCAGAGGAAGTTACCGAAGAAATGCCGTCCGGAGAAACGACGGACAGTGAAACAGAGCAGATGACCGGAGATGACACAGCGGATATGGAAGAGGATACAACTGCATCCGATGAGGATCTGATCATGGATCCGACCTACCAGGATCCTACTGCCAATGATATTACAGACGGAGAGACTACGGACTGGGGTTCCGGAGAAGATGACACCCCAACGGTATCTCCGACACCGACTCCCACACTGGGACCCAATGAGCTTCCTGATCCCAATATAACAGAACCGGAAATTCCGGGGATCACAGATGGTGAACCGGAATTTTATCAGAAGCTGGATTATACTTCTCAGCCGTTTACAGGAACCGGTACGGAAGAAGATCCCTATGTTTTTCTTGTAAGCAGTGCCAAAGGCAAAGTTACGGTGATGGGATCCTTCTTTAACAGAATGGCGGGATACAGTGAGGATGGAACCAAAGTGGTCCAGAAAGGCGGCAGCTGGTTCCAGCTGGAGTTTCATGAGAATGATACCATTGCTGATTTTCAGGACAGAACACTTTCCTGTACAGGATATTATCTGATCGATGGAAGTCTTCTTGAAAATCCGGTATATATGTATGCGGAAACAGAATTTACACTGGACGAGGCTTCCAAATATGACAAAAATGATGATGAGATACCGGATGACAGCGGTGATGGAGATGACGGTACTGATGGCACAACCATGTCAAGAGAGGATGCGATCAAGATCCAGAAAAACAAGATCGCAAGTTTGAAACTGGATATTGAGGAAAATAATCTGAAAATCACTAAGCTGGAGAACAAAATAAAAAACAAGCTGATAACAAGCAAACTGGATGGAACGGTTGCTTACATCGGAGATGAAGTCACAGGTTCTTATAATGGAGATGCTTTTCTGAAAGTAAAAAGTAAGGATGGTTTTTATGTTACCGGAACGGTCAGCGAACTGATGCTGGATCAGATGAAGGAGGGAACACTTCTTCAGTGTACCAGTTATAATTCCGGCAGCTTTGAGGCGAAGGTACTGAATGTATCCGATTACCCGGTGGATTCTTC
The DNA here is from genome assembly GCF_018785605.1 of Blautia sp. MCC270. Classification (NCBI taxonomy): domain Bacteria; kingdom Bacillati; phylum Bacillota; class Clostridia; order Lachnospirales; family Lachnospiraceae; genus Blautia; species Blautia sp. MCC270. The sequence continues at coordinate 3,699 of NZ_WQQD01000010.1, read as the reverse complement.
AAATGCTTATTATGGTGGAGATTCTAATCCCAATGTATCGTATTACACCTTTAATGCAGAGATCACAGATCGTTCATTGCAGTTTACCGACCAGGATTATGTGACGGTATCTCTGAAGTCAAATAAACTTGCCGAAGGCAGTATGGTTGTGATGAAGGCATTTATCCGTACGGAAAATGGAACCAGCTATGTATACAAAGACGTGAAGGGAACACTGAAAAAGCAGCAGATCACAGTGGGAAGCATTGTGAACAGCGGATATTATGCAGTTGTAACTTCAGGTCTGAAATCCGATGATCTTCTTGCTTTCCCATATGGTGATGCCGTGAAGGAGGGAGCCAAGACAAAAGAAGTGACTTTGGATGATATGTACAATGAATAAATAACAGGAAGGAGAAATTTCATGTTTGAAAATATACGCCTGGCTTTTCAGGGAATATGGTCACATAAGATGAGATCCTTTCTGACCATGCTGGGTATTATTATTGGTATTGCATCTATTATTGCAATTGTATCTACGATCAAAGGTACCAGTGAGCAGATCAAGGAAGATCTGATCGGGTCCGGAAACAATACCGTACAGGTTATGCTCTATGACGGAGACAGTACATACGATATGGATTATGGTTCTTACGGAAGCTCGGCCACACCGCCGGTTATTTCTGATTCCCAGAAAACGGCGATCGGAGACTTGGATCATGTGATCAGTTCTACATTTTATTACAGCAGCCAGTCTGCCAGTGTTTATTATAAAAACACAAGCTTTCAGGGCGGAACCGTGTACGGGATCGACAGCAATTATCTGAAAACGATGGGATACCTGGTCCAGTCCGGGCGGGGATTTGTACAAAAAGATTATGACAGCTACCGAAAGGTTGCTCTTGTGGATTCCAATGCTGCACAGAATATTTTCGGAAGTGAGAGCCCGGTAGGGAAAACCATTGAGGTGGGATCAGAACCGTATATCATTGTAGGTGTGATCACTCAGAGTGAGGACAGCATGCCGAAGATCAATACGATTTCTGAGTACGAGGAATATTCGCAGACGATCATGGGAAGCGTGATGATCCCAGATACTACCTGGCCTGTTGCATTTAAATTTGATCAGCCGCAAAATGTGACAGTCCGTGCAGACAGCACAGATAATATGAGTTCTGTAGGAAAAGCAGCAGAGGATATTCTGAATACAGGGATCCAGAATGAAAAAAATAAATCGAACTTTAAATATAAAGCGGAAGACATTATGGAGAAGGTCAAGAATCTCCAGAAGCTCAGCGAAAGTACCAATCAGCAGCTGATCTGGATCGCAAGTATCTCCCTGCTTGTTGGTGGTATCGGTGTTATGAATATCATGCTTGTATCTGTCACAGAACGTACCAGCGAGATCGGACTGAAAAAAGCTATCGGAGCAAGAAAAAAAGTGATCCTGGGACAGTTTCTGACGGAAGCTTCGGTGCTGACCAGTATCGGAGGAATCATTGGTGTGGTCCTTGGGATCATCCTGTCAAAAATGGTGTCTCAGGTGTCAGGAGCACCAACAGCCATCAGCGTTCCGGCAATTATCGGTTCTGTGGTATTTTCCATGCTGATCGGTCTGATCTTCGGACTTCTCCCATCTGTAAAGGCAGCTAATCTTAATCCGATCGATGCCCTTCGCAGTGAATAAAAAGATATACATACATATAGCATCTGCAATTGCCGGAAGGATTCCGGCGGCAGATGCTTATTTTTATATCTGAAAGTATTGTTCAGGTTTTATGAAGCTCTGCGGTCTTTATTTTGTCACTTTTGCTGTATATATGACAAAAAAAGAAAGTATAAATAGAGTTTTTACAGGTTTTTTAGAGATCATAAAAAAATCGTGGCAGAATCTTTGGATAGTGTGATATAATACATCATAAGTGGGCAAATATAAAAACAGAAGGAGATAATTTCATGAAGGTTTTGGAAGGTAAATCTGTATTTTCCGGTATTGCGATCGGTAAGATCTCAATCCTCCAGAAAGTTGACGCCAGTGTTAAACGTGTTCACGTGGAGGATCCGGAAGAAGAGGTAAAGCGTGTGGAGGCAGCCAGAGAGCAGGCTGTGGCACAGCTTCAGAAGCTTTATGACAAGGCTCTTCAGGAAGTTGGAGAGTCCGGAGCGGCAATCTTTGAGGTTCATCAGATGATGCTGGATGATGATGACTATCTGGATTCCATCCACAACATTATCCGTACAGAGTCTGTAAATGCAGAATATGCGGTTGCAACAACTGGTGATAACTTCTCATCAATGTTTGCACAGATGGACGACGATTATATGAAAGCAAGAGCAGCTGATGTAAAGGATATCTCAGACCGTCTGGTACGTGTGCTTTCCGGCCATGGAGATGGAGAGCTTGAAGCATCCGAGCCGGTGATCGTAGTTGCAGAGGATCTTGCACCAAGTGAGACTGTACAGATGGATAAGAGCAAGGTTCTTGCTTTTGTCACAAGAAAAGGGTCTTCTAACTCACATACTGCGATTCTTGCGAGAACCATGAATATTCCGGCGCTGATCAATATTGAATACGATGAGTCCATGGACGGTAAGATGGCAGTCGTAGACGGAAAGAGCGGAAATCTGATCGTTGAGCCGGATGCAGAGACCCTTAAAAAATATGAGGATATGCGTGCCGATGAACTTGCACAGCGTGCAATGCTCAAAGAACTGAAAGGTAAAGAAACTGTTACCAAGAGCGGTCGTAAGCTCCACCTTTATGCCAACATCGGAAGTACAGGTGATGTTGCGAATGTACTTGCCAATGATGCGGAAGGCATCGGACTTTTCCGAAGTGAGTTCGTATACCTGGAAAAAGAAGACTATCCTACAGAGGAAGAGCAGTTCCAGGTTTACAAGACCGTAGCTCAGAATATGGCCGGCAAAAAAGTTATCATTCGTACTCTGGATATCGGAGCGGACAAGCAGATCGATTATTTCAATATGGCGCATGAGGAGAACCCTGCAATGGGATATCGTGCGATCCGTATCTGTCTGGACCGTCCGGAAGTATTTAAGACACAGCTGAGAGCACTTTTCCGCGCAAGCATGTTCGGAAATATTTCCATCATGTATCCGATGATCATCTCTGTAACAGAGGTGAAGCAGATCAAGGCCATTGTAGCAGAAGTAAAAGCAGAGCTTAAGGAACAGGGGATCCCGTTCCGTGATGACGTGGAGCAGGGTATCATGATCGAGACTCCGGCAGCTGTTATGATCAGTGATCTTCTTGCAAAAGAGGTTGATTTCTTCAGTATCGGAACCAATGATCTGACCCAGTATACACTGGCTATTGACCGTCAGAATGCAAAGCTTGACAACATTTATGATTCCCATCATGAGGCAGTTCTCCGTATGATCCAGATGGTTGTGGATAATGCACACAAAGAAGGTATCTGGGCCGGAATCTGTGGTGAGCTTGGTGCGGACACTACACTTACTGAGAGATTTGTAGAGATGGGACTGGATGAGTTGTCCGTATCTCCGACATTTGTTCTTCCGGTTCGAAAGATCGTAAGAGAAATGAAATAAAACACAGATCATAAATAGATAAGGATATTTTTGATAAATAGTGTGACAGCTGCTGTGCATAAATATTTGTATGGCAGCTGTTTTTTTAGTTACTGTTCACTGGTAATATTCCGCGAGGTGTTTTTTGTGAGCGAAGGTCACAGAAAA
>NZ_WQQD01000091.1:0-404 GCF_018785605.1 Blautia sp. MCC270 | reverse complement strand
TGTCCAAAGTATAGACGAAAAGTATTAATTAATGGTGTGGACGTCCGGCTGAAGGAGCTGCTCACAGAGTATGCTGCAAATCTTTCTGTAGACATTCTGGAAATGGAGATCATGCCAGACCATGTTCATATGCTTTTGGAAGTAGATCCTCAGTTTGGCATCCACAAAGCTGTAAAGTCATTTAAAGGCTATACGTCCAGAATTTTAAGACAGGAATTTCCCTATCTTAAAACGAAAATGCCGACTCTCTGGACAAACAGCTATTTTGTATCGACGGTGGGCGGTGCTCCGCTGGAAACAGTAAAACAGTATATTGAAAACCAGAAAACATCGCAGAGACAAAAGGATAAGATGGGATAATGCAAAAAGGAATTAAATTCAGGATCTACCCGAACAGAGAACAG
>NZ_WQQD01000090.1:0-2911 GCF_018785605.1 Blautia sp. MCC270 | reverse complement strand
ACATACCGCGCGAATTTATGCGATTAGCATAAATTCTGTGCATCGCGAAGCGTGTTGCTGAGAACGGAGTGAACAGTAACGTCTCCGGCGGGAGTGCAAAGAGCAATAAGCAGTGGAGGTTTGACAACGGGATAGGTGTGTGCTATATTGAAAAACAGAAAAGAAAAGAGCCAGCGGGAGCTTGTGTGACAGGCTGAGAGGAAGATAGATCTTCGACCGTACCTGATTTGGGTAATGCCAACGGAGGGATTGTGATTTGAGAGCGTGTCTCCGTGGAGTTTGCCATGGGATGCGCTCTTTTCGGATGCAGGAATGGAACTGGAATGGTCTGACAATGTGGGGATGTGAAAGTGACAGAGACTGCATGTGGAGCTTCTGCGAAAGAGCGGGCAGGAAGGGGAGCGCCTTAATGTCTGGCAGGAGAGTGATATTCCGGAGGATTTTTCCGGAAGGATCATGTAAGCGATGGGAATCCGTGTTTTCGGAGTGAGAGGAAGTAAGGGAACTTCGACCGCCAAAATCTAAGGGCAGACTGCAGCAGACGGGAAGCTTTTGCCCGGATCTGACAGGGCTCTGCCTGATATTTCAGGGAGGAAAAACACTATGGAAAAACAAAGGATGCACACGCTTCGTATGGTAATGCTGGCAATGATGGTTGCGATCGGTGTCGTTATTTCACCGATCCTGAGGATTGAGGGAATGTGCCCCACGGCGCATCTTGTCAATATCGTATGCTCGGTTCTGATGGGACCGTGGTATTCCCTTCTCTGTGCGACCATGATCGGCGTGATCCGTATGATGTTTATGGGAATCCCGCCACTTGCACTGACCGGTGCAGTATTTGGCGCATTCCTTTCAGGTGTGTTCTACAGACTTTCCAAAGGCAAGATCATCTGCGCGGTGATCGGTGAGATCTTTGGAACAGGTATCATCGGATCTATGGTTTCTTATCCGGTGATGGCATTCCTGATGGGAAGAGGTGGACTGACAGCATTTTATTATACGCCGATGTTCCTTGCAGCAACCACAATGGGAGGATGTGTTGCCTATATTTTCCTGAAGGCTCTGAGTAAAGCAGGTCTTCTGGTGAAATTCCAGGCAGCTTTGGGTTCAAAAACATATGAGACAAAGAATTTTACAACTGCGAAAGCGAATTAAAGAAGAAAAGCCGCTGATCCATTGCATCACCAATCCGATCTCAATCCATGACTGTGCCAACGTGGTCCTTGCAGTAGGTGCAAGGCCGATCATGGCGGAGCATCCGGCAGAGGTGACAGATATTACGGCATCGGCTGGTGCGCTGATGCTGAATCTCGGGAATATTACCGATGCCAGAATCGAGTCAATGAAGCGTTCTATGAGAACAGCGATGGAAAATAAGATTCCGGTTCTTCTGGACCTGGTAGGGGTTGCATGCAGTGATCTCAGGCTGGATTTGGCGAGGGAGCTTTTAAGGATCGGTCATCCGGCAGTGCTGAAGGGAAATATGTCAGAGCTTCTGGCTGTTTCCGGGCTGCCGTCTCATGCGATCGGAATCGATGCGGGTGTCGAGGATGCTCTGACTGAGGAAAATATCGATGGAGTCAGTGAAGTGCTTAAGGCTTTTTCCAGAAATAATCAGGCAATCGTGCTGGCTACCGGGAAACAGGATTTTGTTACGGATGGTGAACGGGTTGTTCTGGTACAAAATGGCAGTGCGGCGCTGTCCGGGATCACAGGAACCGGCTGTATGGTCGGTGCACTGACTGCGGCGTTTTTGCCGGGGTGCGAAGATAATATTGCGAAAGAAATGACGGATAGTATAGAGGCAGGTGTCTGGTCTGGCGTTGAGACGGAATTAAATGGGAAATCCGGGAATTATCTGGCTGCGGCAGTGCTTGGTACTGCACTTATGGGTATCGCCGGCGAGGAAGCGGAGAAGATTTCCCGCGGTCCGGGAAGCTTTCAGGTAAATCTGCTGGATGAGATCTATGGGCTTTCGGATCGACAGCTGCTGGATCTGTTGAAGATTGAAATGTACTGAAAAAGAGGGGATTATGATGGATAGAAAAGATTTGGATGTAACGTTGTATCTGGTGACGGATAGTTCTTATCATACGGAGGAGTCTTTGCTCCGTACGGTTGAGGAGGCTTGTAAGGGTGGTGTGACTCTGGTCCAGCTTCGCGAGAAGAATAAGGGTGGACGGGAGTATCTGGATAAGGCTTTTAAGGTGAAGGAGATCACAGATCGTTACAATGTGCCGCTGATCATTGATGATCGTGTGGATGTGGCGCTGGCCTGTGATGCGGCTGGTGTGCATGTTGGAGCTTCTGATATTCCGGTTGCTGTGGCAAGGAAGCTGATGGGACCGGATAAGATCGTGGGGGCTACTGCCAAGACGGTGGAGGCTGCTGTGAAGGCTTATGAGGCTGGTGCGGATTATCTTGGTGTGGGGGCGATTTATCCTACTACTACTAAGGTGGTGACGATCCTTACCAAGGTTTCTACGTTGAAGGATATCTGTGAGGCGGTTCCGATTCCGGCGGTTGCGATCGGGGGATTGAATGCCGGGAATATGGATGTGCTTGAGGGTGCCGGTATGAGTGGTATGGCGGTTGTTTCTGCGATCATGAAGGCGGAGGATCCGAAGAAGAATGCGCGGGAGCTGAAGGAGAAGATTGTTGCTTTGATGGGAAAGTGATTTAGGACATGAGTGAAGAGCAGTGGTGGATTTGAGGTTCATTGCTGTTCTTTTTTTTGTTGAAATACGGACGCCCGTGAGGCGTGTGCTGCCTGTCGCCGGGGCTTCGTCGGGGGCTGGCTTCTAGGCTGGCGGAATTCTGCTAAAACCGTTTTCCAAAAGTCCGAACTCGCGTCTTGCAGCCGCTCAGACAGCGGACTTTTGAAAAACAACGCAGATTTCCGCCAGCC
>NZ_WQQD01000089.1:0-1607 GCF_018785605.1 Blautia sp. MCC270 | reverse complement strand
CAATGCCATTTAGTTAGAACATAGTATTCCAAAAGATTGCAATGTATGGTAAAAAAGAATTATACATTGCAATCTTTTTTTATACAAAAGGAGGCTCGCTTATGAACTCTACTTTTGCTTCCAGTTATGAATTGCTCCTGTCTGCTATTTCTGAATTAGAACTTCAGAAGGATTCTTTTGTCCTTCACCCTGGCGTTGATTTTTCGAGAAAACGTAAGATTTCCTTTCGGGATACGATCCTCTCTCTTTTAACCATGCAGGGTGGCTCTCTTTCTACTACATCCCATGACTTTTTCCAGCACAGGTTTCCTGCTGATATCCCTTCTCTTTCCGCTATCCACCAGCAAAGGGCCAAGCTTCTTCCAGATGCCATGAGTTACCTGTTTTATCATTTTACACAGAAACTTCCGGCAGGACATACTTATGATGGATTTCAGCTCCTGGCTTGTGACGGATCTGATCTGAACATCTGTTATGACCCTGCGGACAAAGAAAGCTGTAAACCTTCCGGCAATGGAAAAAGAGGCTCCAACCAGCTCCATCTCCATGCGCTGTATGATCTTTGTAATAAAAGATACACAGATATACGGATCGAAAAGACAATGGTCAGCAATGAATCCCGTGCCCTGGTCCAGATGCTGGGAAATATCAGCACCCCTGCCAGAACGATCATACTGGCTGACCGGGGATATGAAACTTATCACGTTTTTGCCCATATCATGGCAAAAGGCCTGTCTTTTGTTATCCGTACAAAGGATATCTCCCGCAGGGGAGGGATCTCGTATGGTTTCCGGCTGCCTGACAGGGAACTGGACGAAGACCTGGATTTTTTTATCACACGGAGCACGGTACATTCAAAAAAAGATCCTGTCCACTATAAAAAACTTTCCCCAAGCTCCGTGTTTGATTTCCTAGATCTGGAAAAAGACGGAAAACAGGCAGTCTATCCTATGAGATTAAGAATGGTACGGTTTTTACTGGATACCGGTGGATACGAATGTATCGTTACGAATCTTGAAAGAGAAGCATTCCCTCCGTGGAGGATCAGGGAATTATACCATTTGAGATGGGGAATCGAAACATCATTCCGAAAATTAAAGTATAGCCTGGGGCTTTCCCAGCTTCATTCAAAAAAGGCGGGATACGTAGAACAGGAGATATACGCGCGCGTCATTCTGTATAATTTCTGTGAATCCGTTACCCCACATGTAAGTACTCATCAGAAAAAAACAAAATACGCTTACCAGGTGAACTTCACCATGGCTGTACATATCTGTAAAGCTTTCCTTCAAAAAAGCAGTCCTACGATCTCGCCTCATATCGAGACACTCCTGTTACGCTACCTGGTCCCGGTCAAGCCCGGCCGGAAATTTCCCCGTACCAAAAAGAGGAAAGGCTTTGTAAGCTTTGCATACCGAGTGTCCTAATATAAGAATACTATAACTTTTTTTGGATAAAAACACAAGTTATTTAAAGGATAAAAGTACGATTTCTACCCCAAAGGGGAAGTTTGCGTATTTTTTCCTCTCAAAGCACTCCAAATATCAAAACATTACAGAATGTAACATAAAGAATCATCTACAAAATGTTCTATCTAAATGGCATTG
>NZ_WQQD01000088.1:0-4914 GCF_018785605.1 Blautia sp. MCC270 | reverse complement strand
CAAAGAATCTGGAAGCGAAGAAAGAGTGGATCAATGAACTGAATGTGTTTCCTGTACCTGATGGAGATACGGGAACCAATATGACGCTTACCATCATGTCTGCTGCTTCTGAAGTAGGTGCTCTTACAGATCCGGATATGGAATCCCTGGCAAAGGCAATTTCTTCCGGTTCCCTCCGTGGAGCCAGAGGTAATTCTGGTGTTATCCTGTCACAGCTTCTGCGTGGATTTACCAGAGGTGTGCGTAAACTTACAGATCTGGATGCACCTGCCATTGCCGCAGCTATGGAGCGAGGCGTTGAAACTGCATACAAAGCAGTTATGAAACCAAAAGAGGGAACCATTCTTACTGTAGCCAGAGCTGCAGCAGACAGAGCAGCAGAGCTTGCTGATGCTGCAGAAGATCTGGATGCTTTTTTCGACGGGATCTTTCAGCATGCAGAGGAAACTCTTGCCAGAACACCAGAGATACTTCCAGTCCTGAAAGAAGCAGGTGTTGTGGATTCTGGCGGACAGGGACTTCTGGAAGTTTTCCGCGGTGCCATCGACGGATATCATGGAAAAGAAGTGGATTATTCCCAGTTTGAAGCAGCAGCTCCTAAGATCACAAAGATTTCTCCTCAGGCAGAGGCAGATATCAAATTTGGATATTGTACAGAGTTTATTATCCTTCTTGAAAAACCGCTTCCACAGGATGAGATCGACCGTTTCCGTGAATTTCTGGATTCCATCGGTGATTCCATTGTTTTGGTAGCTGATGATGAGATTGTCAAGGTACACGTGCACACCAATCATCCGGGACAGGCTTTTGAACGCGCACTCACGTATGGTCAGCTTTCCCGTATGAAGATTGACAATATGAGAGAAGAACATCAGGAAAAACTGATCAAAGATGCGGAAAAACTTGCAAAAGAACAGGCAGAAAACAAAGAACCTCCAAAGGATCATGGATTTATTTCCGTATCCGTAGGTGAGGGACTTTCTCAGATCTTCCGTGAGCTTGGCGTAGATTATCTGATCGAAGGCGGCCAGACTATGAATCCGAGTACCGAAGACATGCTCAATGCTATTGAGAAAGTAAATGCAAAAACAATTTATATTTTCCCGAATAACAAGAATATTATCCTTGCAGCTAACCAGGCAAGAGATCTGACTGAGGACAAGGAGATCATTGTAGTACCAACCAAGACAATCCCACAGGGAATTTCCGCAATGATCAGCTTTGTTCCGGAGAAGGGCGGCGAAGAGAACCTTGCTTCCATGACCGATGCGATTTCCAGAGTGAAGACCGGACAGATTACTTATGCAGTCCGTGATACACGCATTGATGACAAGGAAATCCATGAGGGAGATATCATGGGAATCGGTGATGCAGGTATCCTTGCAGTAGGCAGAGATCGACTTCAGGTAGCGGAGGAGATGGTAGCAGAGATGGTTGACGAGGAATCTGAGATCATCAGTGTTTACTATGGTGAAGATGTATCTGAGGAAGATGCAGAGGCACTTTCTGATTCTCTTACCGAGAAATATCCGGAGTGCGAGGTTGAGCTGAACCAGGGTGGACAGCCAATTTACTACTATCTGATTTCTGTAGAATAAAGAGCACAAAAAATGAATGATAAGACACCTTTACGTGAATTAAAAGGCGTGGGTGAGAAAACAGAGAAGCTTTTCCAGAAGATCGGGATCACGACTGCGGAAGAGCTTCTCCGTTATTATCCGCGGACTTACGATATATATGAGGAGCCTGTGGAGATTGCATCAGCAGAGGAGGACAAAACAGTCTCTATCCGTGCCACTATAGCAACAGGTATTTATATTAACCAGATACGCAATCTCCAGGTTCTGACAACAACTGTGGCAGATGCAAGCGGCCGATTGCCGGTTGCCTGGTTCAATGCGCCTTATTTGAGGGGAACACTCAAAAAGGGCAGTGTGTTTATCCTCAGAGGAAAGATCATCAGAAAAAAAGGCCGTCCGCAGATGGAACATCCGGAGATTTTTACCCCGGCAGCTTATGAGGAGATCATTCACAGTATGCAGCCTGTATATGGTCTGACGAAAGGACTTTCCAACAAGATGATCACGAAGTTGGTCCATCAGATTTTGGATACAAGGCCTCTCCATGGGGAATATCTGCCGGAGGAGATACGGGAACGCTATCAGCTCGCAGATGCCAATTATGCGATCCGGACTATCCATTTTCCGAAAAATATGCAGGAGCTTCTCACAGCCAGGAAACGTCTGGTATTCGATGAATTTCTGCTTTTTGTGCTGGCAATACAGCTCTTGAAGAAGAAAACAGAAGAGGCTCCAAACACTTTTTCAATGAAACCAGTATGGACAACCGAGGAGATCATAGAAGGGCTTCCCTATGACCTGACCGGAGCCCAGAAGAATGTCTGGCATGAGATCGAACGGGATCTGAGCGGTCATAAGCTGATGTCCAGGCTTGTACAGGGGGATGTTGGTAGCGGCAAGACCGTGATCGCATTTTTAGCTATGGTACTTTCAGCAGAGAATGGATTTCAGAGTGCATTGATGGTACCGACAGAGGTTCTGGCAAATCAGCATTACGAAGGCTTTCTGAGGCTGATGGAAGAACAGAATATCGCTTCCTGCCATCCGGTGCTTCTGACAGGATCTACCACAGCCAGACAGAAGCGTGAGATCTATCAGAAGATTGCAGACGGTGAAGTGAATGTGATCATCGGAACTCATGCCCTGATCCAGGAAAGGGTGGAATATAAGAATCTGGGGCTTGTGATCACAGATGAGCAGCACAGATTCGGCGTTCGCCAGAGGGAAGCGCTGACGACCAGAGGAAATCCGCCTCATGTACTTGTTATGAGCGCAACCCCCATTCCCCGGACACTGGCGATCATTTTATACGGAGATCTGGATATTTCGATCATTGACGAGCTTCCTGCAAAAAGACTTCCGATCAAGAATTGCGTAGTAGGAACTTCCTACCGTCCCAAGGCGTATTCTTTTATTGAAAAGCAGGTGCAGATGGGAAGGCAGGCTTATGTGATCTGTCCTATGGTGGAAGAGAGCGAAGGCCTGGAGGCAGAGAATGTTACAGATTATGCCAGAAAGCTTCAGGAGATCCTTCCAGGGGAGATCAAAGTAGAAATCCTTCACGGAAAGATGAAGCCAAAAGAGAAAAACAGGATCATGGAGGCGTTTGCTTCCGGCGAGATCCAGGTGCTGGTATCTACTACAGTTGTGGAGGTTGGAGTGAATGTGCCAAATGCTACCGTTATGATGGTGGAAAATGCAGAACGTTTCGGGCTTGCCCAGCTTCATCAGCTTCGGGGCCGTGTAGGGCGTGGAGAGCATCAGTCTTACTGCATTTTTATCCAGGGAAATAATGAAGAAAATACTTCTAAACGTCTGAAGATCCTCAATGAATCCAATGATGGATTTTATATAGCCGGAGAAGATTTGAAGCTTCGGGGGCCAGGAGATCTTTTCGGTATCCGCCAGAGCGGACTGATGGAATTTAAGATCGGTGATATCTACAATGATGCGGGAATCCTGAAGAATGCAAGTGAAGCAGCTGGTGAGATCCTGACACTGGATTTTGATCTTATCCTGCCTCAGCATAAGGCTTTAAAGGAGCATCTCAAGGGGTATATGAGTGAAGAACTGGAAAATCTGGGGATCTAACCTTGCGTTCTTTCACAAAAAGTGATATCCTAAAATTCGAGAAAAGATTAACAAATCCCTTGTAAGGAGGCTATAAACATGGCTAGAACAAAGAAAGCTGCAACCAAGACAACTGTAAAAACGGCTTCAATAAGCGAGACTCCTGCAAAATCTGTAGTAACCGCATCCGAAGAGAAAGCCGTTAAGGCTGAGACACCGAAGACAGACGATGCAAAAGCTTCTGTAGAAACAAAAGCAGCTGAGAAGACAGCTGAGGTAAAACCTGCCGCTGAGAAACCAGTAGAAGAAAAAACAGCAGAAGTAAAATCTGCTGAAGAGAAAACAACAGCTGTAAAATCAGAAGAGCTGGCTAAGAAAACAGCCGCCAAGAAGACAACAACACGAAAAACTGCTGCAGCTAAGAAAACAACAACTAGGACGACTGCTAAGACAACAGCAGCTAAAACAACAAGAAAGACAGCAGCTAAAAAAGCTGAACCAGTGACAGAAGTATATGTTCAGTACTGGGGCAAAGAGATACATACTTCAGAGGTTGCTGACAGGATTAAAAAGATCTGGACAGAAGACATGGGCAAAAAAGCCTCTGAACTGAAAGACCTCAAAATCTACATTAAACCGGAAGATAATGGTGCACATTATGTGATCAACGGAGATGTTACAGGATTTATCGGACTGTAAAAAGAATCTCTGATAAAAAGTATATAAAAGAGTATGTAAGATGGCCTGCTATAGAGTCAAACTATAGCAGGCTATTTTTTTTGTGTATTTGACCAAATGAGAATAGCATGATATGATTCACCTAACAAATAAACATACTAATTAGATAGGGATATGGTAAAATGAAACAGGTATTATGCTTTGGAGATTCCAATACATGGGGATATGACGGAGAGAGCAGGAAGAGACTACCGTGGGGAGTACGCTGGACAAGCCTTCTCCAGGAAAAACTGAATAAAGAAGAATATCGTGTGATCGAGGAGGGACTGTGCGGAAGAACAACAGTTTTCGAAGATCCGCTCCGCGACGGAAGAAAAGGAACTGCACTTCTTCCCACACTTCTGGAAACACATGCCCAGGTGGATGTAATCACGCTGATGCTGGGAACCAATGACTGTAAAACTGTTTTCGGAGCATCCGCAGATGTAATCGGAAAGGGAATCATAAGATTGCTGGATCAGGTCCAGGAATATGCGCCAAAAGCGAAAGTCCTTCTCATGGCTCCGATCTACCTGGGAGAAAAAGT
>NZ_WQQD01000087.1:0-207 GCF_018785605.1 Blautia sp. MCC270 | reverse complement strand
GACTGGGGTGAAGTCGTAACAAGGTAGCCGTATCGGAAGGTGCGGCTGGATCACCTCCTTTCTAAGGAAAAAGTAGAGAAACAAGATGTGTTTTACTGTTGAGTTATCAAGGCAACTGAATAATGATATTTCTGGTGCCGATGCGGTTGGGGGACACACCCGTTCCCATCCCGAACACGACGGTTAAGACCCAATCGGCCGATGGTA
>NZ_WQQD01000086.1:0-675 GCF_018785605.1 Blautia sp. MCC270 | reverse complement strand
GAAGGATTTCAAACGAAACAGAATTGATTCCTCCGGTTAGAGATGTTTGAGAGTCTTGTTAATACGGAAGGATTTCAAACTGCCCAGCAAGATATTAATTACTTTCAGTAGTTTGAGAGTCTTGTTAATACGGAAGGATTTCAAACAACAGCGGCCGAGCAGGAGCGACGGGACCCGTTTGAGAGTCTTGTTAATACGGAAGGATTTCAAACGGCCACGCACATGATAGAGCCACAGGAGCAGTTTGAGAGTCTTGTTAATACGGAAGGATTTCAAACGAAACAGAATTGATTCCTCCGGTTAGAGATGTTTGAGAGTCTTGTTAATACGGAAGGATTTCAAACGACTATAGAACCGCCACAGCACATAGCAACGTTTGAGAGTCTTGTTAATACGGAAGGATTTCAAACAGCGAGATATGGCTGCATTATCCGGTATGGGTTTGAGAGTCTTGTTAATACGGAAGGATTTCAAACAATGAGCGATATGTCCAAGGACGCAGAGTGCGTTTGAGAGTCTTGTTAATACGGAAGGATTTCAAACAAAGAGAAAGCTTATCCATAGCCTCAAGTGGTTTGAGAGTCTTGTTAATACGGAAGGATTTCAAACCGAAACCTACTGCTATTCTGAGTAACTTAAGTTTGAGAGTCTTGTTAATACGGAAGGATTTCAAAC
>NZ_WQQD01000009.1:0-55289 GCF_018785605.1 Blautia sp. MCC270 | reverse complement strand
ATCTTCGTTCCTTCGTTTTTTTCAGCCCAACGCTTTGACCTGTCTGCTGATTTCCTAAGCTTATGTATTTCTTTTAGGTATTTTTCGTTTTCGGCTTTTGCATTCATATCAGCACGTTCCTTGTTTTCCCACCAACTGGAAAAATTCCCCGTCTGGACTTCTATACCAACACGCTTAAGCATCAGTACATGATCAATGCATGTGTTATTGCTTTCATTCTTGTAAATTACCATTCCTAATTCCTCCCATCGTTCGATCTTGTTCCATAAAACTGCTCGTAAAAATACTTCCGGTCAACTTTTCCTGCGATTGTCTGACATCCCATCGCCTGTAATTCCCTGTTCAGTCTCTTCATCAACTTATAAGCGTAGGATTCCGATACCTCCAGAACTTCCATGGCCTCTTTTACATTCATAAACATTTTACTCATTATAAAATTCCTTCTTTGTTTACGCTATACATTTCTGTATAGTTTACATGATGCTATACTTTTTTGTATGGTTTCTTCTTGTCTGTACTATACATATATGCTATACTCAATTTATCAATAGACAGACAGGAGAACGAATATGGCAATAGGAGAAAGAATTCATCATTTCCGACTTCTGCGTGGATTCACGCAGAAATATTTAGGTCAACAGTTAGGATTCAGCGAATCACAGGCTGATGTCCGTATTGCACAGTATGAAAAAGGTGCCCGCAGTCCGAAAGAAAACTATCTGAATGCGCTGGCTGATATTTTTGAGGTCTCTCCGCATGCACTGGCTGTCCCGGATATCGACAGCTATGTAGGACTTATGCATACCTTATTTACATTAGAAGACCTTTACGGACTTCATATTGATGAGATTGACGGAGAACTCTGCCTTCGGCTGGACAAATCCAAAGGAACCACCTACCTTTCTATGTTTGATATGTTCCATGCATGGCAGGAACAAGCTGAAAAATTGAAATCCGGAGAAATCACTCAGGAAGAATATGACCAGTGGCGGTATAATTATCCAAAAAACGACAAATAAAAAACCAACGAAAAAGGCCTTACCAAATTGATTTCACTCAATTCAGTAAGACCTTTTTGTTGGTTTCATACATATTACCTGATAACCACAAAATTCCGGATAAATAATGCCAAAATCTCTCGTGTTATCATTTTGTTATCAAATAGAACTTTATCTGCCCTGAAATGCCCTGTTTATAAGGGATTCCAGAAAATTTTTATTATTCAAACTCAATCGTTCCAGGCGGCTTACTTGTAAGATCATAGAATACGCGGTTTACGCCCTTAACTTCATTAATAATACGGTTCATCACCTTATTAAGTACTGCATAAGGAATCTCAGCAGACTCAGCAGTCATGAAGTCAATAGTCTTAACGGCGCGGAGCGCCACTGCATAATCGTATGTTCTAAAGTCTCCCATTACACCTACGCTTCGCATATTTGTAAGGGCTGCAAAGTACTGGTTCGGCATCCAGGACGGATCTTCTCCGTGTTCTTTTTTGTAGTCGGCGGCTGCATTGTCGACTTCTTCACGGTAGATGTAGTCTGCATCCTGTACGATGCGTACTTTTTCCTCGGTGACTTCACCGATGATACGGATTCCAAGTCCCGGGCCCGGGAATGGCTGACGGAATACCAGTCTTTCCGGAATTCCAAGTTCAAGGCCAGCTTTACGGACCTCATCTTTGAACAGATCACGAAGCGGCTCAATGATTTCTTTGAAATCAACGAAATCCGGAAGGCCTCCTACATTGTGGTGGGATTTGATCACTGCGGATTCTCCGCCGAGACCGCTCTCTACAACGTCCGGATAAATGGTTCCCTGTGCAAGGAAATCTACAGCACCGATCTTCTTGGCTTCTTCCTCGAAGATACGGATAAATTCCTCACCGATGATCTTACGCTTCGCTTCAGGCTCTGTAACACCGGCAAGCTTGTCGTAATATCTCTGCTGTGCGTTCACGCGGATAAAGTTCAGGTCAAACTGACCATTCGGTCCGAATACACCTTCAACCTCATCACCTTCATCCTTACGAAGAAGGCCATGATCTACAAATACACAGGTAAGCTGCTTGCCGATCGCTCTGGAAAGAAGTCCTGCTGCCACGGAGGAATCTACACCACCTGACAGGGCAAGGAGAACTTTTCCATCACCGACTTTCTCGCGGATCTCTTTGATCGTGTGTTCAACAAAGGCATCCATCTTCCAGTCTCCGGCACATTCGCAGACACCAAGTACGAAGTTGGACAGCATTGTCTTTCCTTCTACTGTGTGCAGTACTTCCGGATGGAACTGGATCGCATACAGTTTCTTCTCTTCATTCTGTGCAGTTGCTACCGGACAGTCTGCAGTATGTGCAGCGATCTCAAATCCCGGTGCAGTCTGGGAAATATAGTCTGTATGGCTCATCCAGCAGATTGTTTTGTCGGATACATTTTTGAAGATCCTGGAATCTTTCTTATCGATGAGAAGCTCTGTCTTACCGTATTCGCTGACATCTGCCTTCTCAACTTTTCCACCAAGGACATGCATCATAAGCTGTGCTCCATAGCAAAGTCCAAGTACCGGAATACCAAGCTCAAATAATTCCTTCTGGTAAGTCGGTGAATCTGCCTCATAGCAGCTGTTTGGTCCGCCGGTAAGGATGATTCCCTTAGGATTCATCGCTTTAATCTTCTCAAGATCTGTCTTGTAAGAATAAATTTCGCAATATACATTGCATTCTCTGACACGTCTTGCAACCAGCTGATTGTACTGACCGCCAAAATCAATGACAATAACTAATTCTCTTTTCAAGGCTTTCCTCCTGTTATTTATAACATCTTTAGAATCTGTTACTCATTATAAATGAGTACATGCACTTTTACAATGCTAATTTTATCTCCCGCCGGAATTTTTATTTTCCGGAAAAATTTTTCACTGCTTTTTTGCCTGCTCATCCCAGTAAGCGCAGTCATTTCTTCCAATTACCTCCGATGTAAACGGAGTACCGTCATTCTTCTTATAATGTCTGGTCGCCCGGAAAACATATTTCGCACCGACATAAACGATCGGTACGTTGAAAAATACGATCAGAATATTTCCAAGATCAGAAAATGCCCAGAGATTTCCAAGCTCCAGTCCTGCGATATTACAGAGGATACCAAATGCGGCAACAAAAAGACCGATACAGCGTACAAAATTAATACAGATCTTATCCTTGCGGATACGGTTTGCTGCGATTTCCGAAAAGCTGATCATTCCAAGCAGACAGGTAAATGCAAACAGGCAGAAACATAAGGTTACAAGAAATGTAACGATCCCGTTCATTGCAGTTCCCGGAGTCAGCACAGCAATGGACTCCGTATATTTTGGAAGTTTATCAAGAGCCTGCCAGCTTTCCGCATCTGCTCCCGTCCAGCAATGTGCCATAACTACCACAAATCCGGTAAGTGTACAGATCACAATGGTATCAAGAAAAACTCCCAGAGAAGCGATCACGCCCTGCTCACATGGATGCTTTGCGTCAGCTGCTGCCGCTGACATGGTGATCGTTCCCTGACCAGCCTCATTGGACATCAGGCCTCGTTTTACGCCCTGTGCAAGAACCGTTCCAAAAACACCTCCAAAAAATGCATCCGGCTTAAAGGCTCCTGCAAACACGCTTCCGAAGAAATACGGAATACGGGTAAAATTCAATATGATAAGAAGTAACACTACTACCATATAGAGCACCGCCATCACCGGCACCATCATATCTGTCCATCTGGATACTTTTTTGATTCCGCCAAATGCAATAGCTGCTGTGAGGATTACGATCAGCGTACCTACTATATAATAGAAGGCTGATCCGCTTGGAATGGTTTTTCCGGTTACGATCTCTGCCATGCGTCCTACTGATGAAACAACGTTAAAGCCCTGTGCCGGCAGACAGCAAAGCGCATACAGAATATACAATACCGAAAGAAAAACACCGATCCATACCTTATTTCCAAGAAGCTTTCTCCCATAAAAAGGAAGACCTCCTACAAACTCATCGTCCTTCTTCTCCTTGAAAATCTGAGCAAGGACACCCTCCATGTATGCAACTGCCATCCCGAAAAACGCAGATATCCACATCCAGAACAGGGCCCCCGGTCCACCCACTGCAATAGCACCTGTTACGCCCAGGATATTTCCCGGTCCTACACGCATAGCTGAACTCAGGAAAAACGATGCAAGCGGCGAAATTCCTGTTTCCACAACACGTTTCTCCGTCATGGTTCGGATTCCTTTTTTAAAGTAAGTCACCTGCATAAAACCGATCCTGAAACTGAAAAAAATCCCGGACCCAAGAAGTAGTATGATCGCAAAGGATATATTTCCCAGAATCGGGATACTGCTGTACCAGTCAAAATTCGTGGGGAACTCCCACAGAAAATCAGACAGTGGACCGATAAAGCTGAACACTCCATTGATCGCCTCAAACACTTTCTCCATAGCCATCTCCTCCCTTTTCATCTGAATACCTCAGAATTGAACCATCTTTCCGGATATCACATTTTCCGCTGGACATAAAATATAGATATATTCATTTATACCCCTCAGAAAAATTTCCGCACCTGTTCATATAACATGTGTACCACATCCATACTCGTTCATTTCCCCTCCGGATTTTTATGCTATGGTTTATTATACCGTATCGGCTTAAAAAAGTCTTATTTATTTTCACTATTTTTGTACAAATTTCAGAATTTTCTATTCTTACAAGCCCCACCGACTGCTATTGCTTTTCGCCCCCCGCAGGGGACTTACTTGATTCGAGTCAAGCGGATATTCGCAATCCGCTTCGCTATGCGGCTCTACACCAAATAACTGCTTCACAGTTTATCAGACTTTATAAGATATTTAGACTTTCCTCACAAATTTTTAAAACGCTTCTCACAGTTCCATCACATTTTGACGGTATATTAGTAAACAAATAAAGCACAAAGCTTTTTCATCTTATAGATCATTACTTATTTTTCTTTTCATACTCTGCCGGGTCCCTTCCAAGACCCGGCCCTCCTTTTTATCTTCTTACAAACTAGTATACCATCCTTTCTTTATTCAAAAGGATCTATACCTATAATCATGGTGTCTATATTAGACATTCTGATTCTATCTGATGATCGACATTTTCATCTCGGTCCATTTACTCCGCATCACTTCACGCCCAGATATCCTTATCCCCCCTGAAACCCGAATAAACACGACAAAAAAACACCGTCCCCGCAGCTCTATATCTGCAAAAACAGTGCCTTTAGTGCGTCTTCAGGGGTTCGAACCCTGGACACCCTGATTAAGAGTCAGGTGCTCTACCAACTGAGCTAAAGACGCTTATTTAATTATTTGTCTTTCGTTTTTTGTTTCGTTCGTTCCTCAAGACATGTTGTATTATACGTTATGATTTGAAGAAAGTCAACACCTTTTTTTAATTTTTTTTATTTTTTTCTTTTTTATTTTTTATATCTTCATTTGATGCAATTTTGTTCAGTGATTTTTCTATTTCTGACAGCGAATTTCTGATCTGAAATGCCTGGCTTTTGACGCCGCGTTTTACACTGTTGAGATTTCGCCGGAATGAGTTAGATTTTCTTTTTTTCAAACCTTATCTTCCCCTCTTTCTTTATACAGATCAGGCAGCTTCTCCTGCAGATTCATATATTCCTGCCTGACGCTCCCTCTTATTTATTATATGAAAACAGGCCGATCTGTTTACAGATCAGCCCGATAAAACAACCTTCTATATTAATGCAGCATATCCTAATACAGCATATCTATGCGCCAGATAAGCTTTGGTACCAGATACCTTCTGAAAACCACCTAACCTTACCTCTTCTATTTTTGTCTGATCACCATCTTACAGATCGGATTGCCCATGGAAGAAAACTTCTCCTCATACTCCGTCATCACATTTCCCTTCACCAGCTCCTCATCATGATGAAGATCAAACGTACAAACCTCCAGGTTCCAGTCAGACTCCTTCACCTCTTCCAGGGAAAATTCAAACAATCCACGGTTATCTGTTTTAAATTCCACAGTACCCTCTTTTTTCAGGACCTGCTCATACCTCTTTAAAAACTCTCTGGAAGTCAGTCTTCTCTTGGCATGACGGGCCTTCGGCCACGGATCGGAAAAATTCAGATAAATCCCGTCAACCTCATCCTTCTCAAAAATCTCCGGCAAAAGCCTTGCATCCACACGGATGAACACCAGATTTGAAAACTTCTCCCCGGCCTCCTCAAGCTCCTCCCTCTTCTGAAGTGCCCGAAGCAGCACACTGTCATACATCTCGATCCCAACATAATTCCTCTCAGGATGCAGCCTCGCCATATCCATCAGAAAACGCCCTTTTCCCATACCAACCTCAAGAAAAAGCGGTCTCTTCTCCCCAAAAACACTCGCCCATTCCCCTTTAAACTTCTCCGGTTCATCAATCACCCAGTCACACTCCAAAATCGCATCCTTCGCCCCGGGAATATTACGTAATCTCATAAATAACCTCCAAATTAATCTTCCTATAATATACAAATCAAATAACTACCTCTCGCAGCCAGCAAAAGCAGTATATAACAATTCCCCAAACCAATGAAACCACTATAATACATCCGCCACCAGCCACACAAACCAGAATACCTGCACAAATCCCAAAAATCATCATTCCTCTTCCAGAATATCCGATAAAACACCCTGTACAATGCATCCCAATATTCAACTATACATGTAACCCCCACCCCGCCGCAAGCAAAAAATAAAAAAAATCCTCAACCAGGCGACAGCAACGCGCTTCGCCATCCACATCCATATACACATCCCCTCAACCAGGCGACAACAACGCGCCTCGCCGTCCACCCACAACACCATCCGCATCCATATACACATCCTCTCAACCAGGCGACAGCAACGCGCCTCGCCGTCCGCATCCACACACATCGGCTCAACCTCACACATCCAACACCGCAGCATACATACACAAGTCAACAACCTTACACCACCACAACCAAGAACTCCTAAAAAAAGCCCGAGGGGTGTGCAGAGGGGCCATGGCTTTATGGCCCCTTTGCGGTTTTCCTCTTTTTCCACAAAAACCCCAAAAAATATCTTTTTACCCACATTTCCCTCAAAAGTTTGCATAAAAATTAACAAAATTTTAGTTGTTTTTACCATAAAAAAGGTGTATCATATAAAAATCAATTATAAACAATAAACAAAACAAGGAGGGCGCTATGGAACAAATCCTAAATAAGCTTTCGGAAATCGAAGCTACAGCCAATGCCATCATGCAGGACGCTGCGCGACAGAAACAGGCTCTCTCGGAAGAAGCAGAAAAACAGACGAAGGAATTCGACGCTTCACTTGAAAAAGAAACCAGCGACGAGATCCGGAAGATCCGTGAAGATCTGGCCCGCGAGAAAGACGCCCGGATCAATGAGCTTCGTGCAGAAACCGAAGACCAGCTATCCAGGCTGGATGCCTATTACGAAGCCCATCACGAAAGTCTTTGCAGTGAGCTGTTTCAGAAAATAACAGGCATCACCGAAACCTGAAGGGAAAGGAAGTGATTCAATGGGCTCTGTCCTCTCATACAGCGGACTCTCCACCAAGATCCGCGCCATGCAGAGCAGGCTTGTGACAGATGAGCAGCTGGAGGAAATCGTTCAGCTTCCCAATGTCCCCCAGGTAACAGCCTACCTGAAACGGACTCCCGAATATCAGAATATCTGGTCCGGTCTCGATGAAAATGATCTTCACCGCGGACAGATAGAAAAACTCCTGAAGAAATCCATCTTCCTGAATTTTTCAAGGCTTTACCACTTTGCAAATCAGGAACAGCGAACGTTCCTGTCGCTTTACTCGAAGCGTTATGAGATCCGCGTCCTGAAAGAGATCATGACGAATCTCTTTGATCACCGGGACACCGATCCCGTGGATATTTCTCCCTACCGCGATTTTTTCAGACATCATTCCAAGCTGGACATTGACAGGCTTGCCGCCTGCACCAATATGGATGAATTCATTGCGGCACTGAGGGGAAATGATTTTTTTATTCCGCTGTCTCAGGTCAACGAACGTGGAAATGCCACGCTTTTTGACTTCGGCATGGCACTTGACCTTTCGTATTTTTCACAGATCTGGAATGTGCGGAAGAAGCTTTTCAAAGGTAACGATCTGAAACAGATCACCAAGGCTTACGGTGAAAAATTCGATATGCTGAACCTGCAGTTCATCCAGCGCTCCAAACGCTGCTTTCAGATGGAACCGGCTGCTATTTACGCATTGCTGGTCCCCATGAACTACAAGCTCCGCAAAGAGGAGATCACCACCCTTGTGGAAGCCCCTACACCAGAAGAGTTCCGTCGTATCTTCAATGGAACTTATTATGGTAAGAAATACGAACAGCTGACCGTCGCCAGTCTGGAAGAATTTTATAACTATATTCTTCGCAGCATACTGGAACAGGAAGCACGCAAGGATCCCTATTCCGTAGCAGTCATCTATTCCTATTTATATCACAAAGAACATGAAGTCAACCGTCTGACCATTGCCCTTGAATGCGTGCGCTATGGCGTGGACCCAGAACAATCCCTGCGTTATATACGCAACGGTTAATAACCAGGAGGTAGCAACGTGATTGAAAAAATGAATTTTCTGAGCATCACCGGTCCCAAGGCAGATATCGACCGGGTTGTAAACACCTACCTGTGCAAGTACGAGATCCATCTGGAAAACGCTCTCTCAGAGCTGACCACAGTAGAAAGTCTGACGCCTTTCCTGGATGTCAACCCCTACAGAGATGCCTTAAATTCCATCAATACCATTTATGAGGAGCTGAAAACTCCTCCGTCCACTTCCAACAGAAGCCCGGGTATTGAAACAGCACTTTCCACAGTAAAGGAGATCCGCTCCCAGGCGGATCAGCTCCAGAAGGAACAGTCCGAACTGGAAGAAAAATGTTCCTCTCTGGAAGAATCACTGCGGATCATACGTCCCTTCCGAAATATTGATTATGATA
This sequence comes from Blautia sp. MCC270, assembly GCF_018785605.1. NCBI lineage: Bacteria > Bacillati > Bacillota > Clostridia > Lachnospirales > Lachnospiraceae > Blautia > Blautia sp. MCC270. The sequence continues at coordinate 46,276 of NZ_WQQD01000009.1, read as the reverse complement.
TTTCATCCATACTTCATCTGAAGTATATCCATTTTCATTTCGGACGTATCGAGAAACAGTATTATGAGAAATTCAAGAAATATATTTACGACAATCTGAACACGATCTTCCTTAAATGCGATGAAGATGACCAATACGTCTGGGGCGTTTACTTCGTACCGAAGCATGAAGCGCACAAAATTGATGCCGCCTACTCTTCTATGCACTTTGAGAAGATCTTTGTGCCGGATAATTATACCGGAACTGCCCAGCAGGCATTTTCAAGCGTAAGCAAACAATACGAGGATGCTCTGAAGCATCTGGAAGCACAGAAACAGAAATACCAGAGATTTCTTGCGGATCAGGCAGAAACCATCGTTACCGCCAGAAACACACTTCTTCAGTTTTCCAGAAATTTCGATGTCCGGAAAGCGGCAGCCTGCACCGGAAAGCATGAAAATTTCTATATTCTCTGCGGATGGATGACAGAAGCCGACACCAGAGCTTTTCAAGCCGAAATCTCATCCGACGAAAAAATCTTCTGCCTGGTAGACGGAGAAGATACCAATACGCCGGAACACGACCAGAACCATCAGCCGCCGACCAAGCTGAAAAATCCGAAGCTTTTCAAGCCCTTTGAAATGTATGTAAAAATGTACGGACTTCCCGCCTATGGCGAGATGGACCCTACCTGGTTTGTTGCCATCACCTACTCCTTTATTTTCGGAGCCATGTTCGGTGATGCAGGACAGGGACTCCTGCTCTTTATCGGAGGATTGCTCCTGTACAAGCTGAAGCATATCGATCTTGCCGGAATCATCAGCTGCGCCGGAGTCTTTTCCACATTTTTCGGTCTGATGTTCGGAAGTATCTTTGGATTTGAGGATGTCATACCTGCTCTGTGGCTGCGGCCTGTGGACAGTATGACGACCATACCTTTTATCGGAAAACTGAATACCGTATTTATCGTTGCCATCGGCTTCGGCATGGGAATCATCCTCTTGTGTATGGTTTTCAACATCATCAATTCCTTTAAAACGCATGATGTTGAAAAAACCTGGTTTGACACCAACGCTGTGGCAGGACTTGTATTTTATGGCTCCGCAGTTCTCTGCATCGGACTCTTTGTATCCGGGCATGCAGTTCCGGGTGGTGCAGTCCTTGCCATTATGTTTGGTTTACCGCTGCTTCTTATTTTCTTCAAGGAGCCTCTTACAAACCTGGTAGAAAAAAAGGCCGAGGTTATGCCAAAAGAAAAAGGCATGTTTATCGTACAGGGTATTTTTGAACTGTTCGAGGTTATCCTGAGCTACTTTTCCAATACACTCTCCTTCGTGCGTATCGGTGCTTTTGCAGTCAGCCACGCAGCTATGATGGAGGTTGTACTTATGCTTGCAGGCGCAGAAAACGGCAGTCCGAACTGGATCGTCATCATTCTCGGAAACCTGTTCGTATGTGCTATGGAGGGCCTGATCGTAGGTATCCAGGTACTCCGTCTGGAATATTACGAAATGTTCAGCCGTTTTTACAAGGGCAGCGGACGGAAATTCGAGCCGTTCTGCTCAAAAAACAAATAAAATGCCAGAGTCGGAACGCATTCTGATCCGGGCATTCAATTAAACGAATATTAAGGAGGTCATCATCATGACAGTCATTACACAGATCACAATCGCAGTTGCACTTGTACTCAGCATCATTCTTCCATTTGGTTATTATCTTCTCGGCGAAAAAAGCCGCGGCCGCTACAAAACAGCTCTTGGTGTCAACGCCTTTTTCTTCTTCGGGATCATGCTTGTTGCCATTGCAGTAACATTTGCAGGCGGAGCTTCCGTACAGGCTGCTACAGGCGCTGACGCAGGCCTTGCAACAGGTATGGGTTACATCGCAGCAGCACTTGTTACCGGACTTTCCTGTATCGGTGGTGGTATTGCCGTTGCCAGTGCGGCAAGCGCAGCACTTGGAGCGATCAGTGAGGATCAGAGCATCCTTGGTAAATCTCTTATTTTCGTAGGTCTTGCCGAAGGTGTTGCTCTTTATGGACTGATCATCTCCTTCATGATCCTGGGTAAACTTTGATATGAAAATGTATCTGATCAGTGACAATATTGATACTCTGACAGGAATGAGACTGGCCGGTGTAGAGGGTGTGATCGTTCATGAGCACGACGAGCTGAAGGAAGCTCTGGAGCGCACCATCGCAGACAAAGAGATCGGAATCATACTCCTGACCGAAAAATTCGGCCGGGAGTTTCCTGAGATCATTGATGATGTCAAGCTTCATCACAAAACACCTCTCATCATTGAAATTCCTGACAGACATGGTACCGGCCGCAGACCTGATTTCATTACATCTTATGTAAATGAGGCCATCGGATTAAAATTATAGGCAGGTGATATTATGACAATTGAAGAGAAGCTTAAACACTTCTATGACACCTCCGTGGACGAAGCACGCCGTCAGGCGGAAAAAGATGTCCGGGAACACAAGGAAGCCCTGGATGCCGCACTGGAGGAACATAAAAAAATGTCTCTGGGAAATGCTGCCAGTTCCCGCAAAGCCGAGATCGCAAACGCAAAGCGTGAGATCAACAAGGCACTTTCCGCAGAGCAGCTTCACATCCGGCGAAACTGGACTGCCAGACAGAGCCGCTTAAAAGAAAAACTTTTTGCAGATGTCCGGGTACAGATCCTGAAATTCATGGAATCTCCCCGCTATGAAGAATATCTTTGTACAAAGATCGAGGAAGCTGTCTGCTTCGCGGAACACGATGAGATCCAGATCTATCTTTCAAAAGAAGATGAACCCCGTCTGAAGTCTCTCACTGTAAAGACCGGTTTCCCGCTGAAGGTTTCCGATGAATCCTTTATCGGCGGGATCAAGGCGATAATCCCTGAAAAAAATATCCTCATCGACAATTCCTTTGAGGAAGGCTATCAGGCAGCTTACAGAGAATTCAAATTTGACGGAGGTCCAGCACATGAGTAAAACAGGTATTATCTACGGTGTTAACGGTCCTGTTATCTACCTCAAGGGCGACACCGGCTTCAAGATCTCCGAGATGGTCTATGTAGGCCCCGAAAAACTGGTTGGAGAAGTCATCGGTCTTAAGAAACATATGACGACCATACAGGTTTTTGAGGAAACTACAGGGCTGAAACCCGGAGAAACTGTTATCGGAACAGGAGACGCTATTTCCGTTCTCCTTGGTCCGGGAATCATCCACAATATTTTTGATGGTATCCAGAGACCTCTGGCAGAGATTGCCCAGGCCTCTGGAAAATATATTTCCCGTGGTGTCAGCGTTGACTCTCTTGACACAGAAAAAAAATGGGAAACCCACATTACCGTAAAGGAAGGTGACGTCATCGGTGCAGGCACGGTTATTGCCGAGACACAGGAAACCGCCTCCATCCTTCACAAATCCATGGTTCCGCCCACCATCACACACGGAACCGTTATCCATGCAGCTCCTGACGGTGCCTATACCGTTCTGGAGCCCATTGTTACCATCCGCCTTGATGACGGAACTGAAAAAGAACTGGCACTTGCCCAGAAATGGCCGATCCGTGTTCCACGGCCGACCTACAAGCGTTTCCCGGCCAGCGTTCCGCTCCTTACCGGTCAGCGAATCCTGGATACCCTTTTCCCTATTGCCAAGGGAGGCACTGCCGCAGTTCCCGGCGGATTCGGAACAGGAAAAACCATGACACAGCACCAGATCGCCAAGTGGTCTGACGCGGATATCATCATCTATATCGGCTGTGGTGAGCGTGGAAACGAGATGACACAGGTTCTTGAGGACTTCAGCAAGCTGATCGACCCGAAATCCGGAAACCTGATGATGGACCGTACCACACTGATCGCCAACACCTCCAACATGCCGGTTGCAGCCCGTGAGGCTTCCATCTACACAGGTGTTACACTTGCGGAATATTACCGTGATATGGGTTATGATGTAGCGATCATGGCAGACTCCACATCCCGATGGGCCGAGGCTCTCCGTGAGCTTTCCGGACGTCTGGAGGAGATGCCTGCAGAGGAAGGCTTCCCTGCATATCTGGCAAGTAAGCTTTCCGCCTTCTATGAGCGCGCGGGAATGATGCAGAACCTGAACGGAACAGAGGGTTCCGTATCCATTATCGGTGCAGTTTCCCCTCAGGGTGGTGATTTCTCCGAGCCGGTCACACAGAATACCAAACGTTTTGTCCGCTGTTTCTGGGGACTGGACAAGGCTCTTGCCTATGCCCGTCACTTCCCTGCCATCCAGTGGCTGACCAGCTACAGCGAATATCTGGAGGACCTGACTCCCTGGTACAGAGAGCATGTCTCCCCGAAATTCGTTTATGACAGAAACCAGATCATGGCTATCCTCAACCAGGAAAGCTCTCTTATGGAGATCGTCAAGCTGATCGGAAGCGATGTTCTTCCGGATGATCAGAAGCTGACGCTGGAGATCGCCAGGGTTATCCGTCTGGGCTTCCTGCAGCAGAACGCTTTTCACCAGGAGGACACCAGTGTTCCTATGGAAAAGCAGTTCCTGATGATGGAAACCATCCTCTATCTCTACGAAAAGTGCCGTGCCCTTGTAAACCGTGGCATGCCGGTTTCCGTGCTGAAGGAGGATAAGATCTTTGAACGTATCATCGCCATCAAATACGAGGTTCCAAATAAAGAGCCGGAGCGTTTTGATGAATATCATAAAGATATCGACCGCTTCTACGACAATGTACTGGAAAGAAACGGTTAAAGGAGGGATCAGTTTATGGCAATCGAATATCTTGGCCTGAGTGAAATAAACGGCCCTCTTGTTGTCCTTGAGGGTGTAAAAAACGCATCTTACGAGGAGATCGTGGAATTCCACATGGAAGACGGCACTCAAAAGATCGGCCGTATCGTGGAAATCTATGAGGACAAGGCCGTTATCCAGGTTTTTGAGGGAACTGACAATATGTCCCTCGGCAATACACACACACGTCTTACCGGACATCCTATGGAGATCGGGCTTTCTCCTGAGATCCTGGGACGTACCTTTAACGGTATCGGCCAGCCCATTGACGGGCTTGGCGAGATCACACCGGAGGTCAGCCTGAACATTAACGGGCTTCCGCTGAATCCGGTAACACGTGAATATCCACGAAACTATATCAACACCGGTATCTCCGCTATTGACGGACTGACCACACTGATCCGCGGCCAGAAGCTGCCGATCTTTTCCGGTAACGGTCTTCCACATGATAAGCTGGCTGCACAGATCGTTCAGCAGGCTTCCCTGGGAGCAGACTCCGATGAGAAATTCGCCATTGTTTTTGCAGCAATGGGTGTGAAATACGACGTAGCGGAATTCTTCCGCAGGACCTTCGAAGAAAGCGGTGCGTCCGACCACGTTGTGATGTTTTTGAACCTTGCAAACGATCCGGTTGTAGAGCGTCTTCTGACACCGAAGATCGCCCTCACTGCCGCTGAGTATCTTGCTTTTGAAAAAGGCATGCATATCCTGGTAATCCTGACTGATATCACCTCCTTCTGTGAGGCCATGCGAGAGGTTTCCTCCTCCAAGGGTGAGATTCCTTCCCGAAAGGGTTATCCCGGATATCTGTACAGTGAGCTTGCAACCCTTTACGAGCGTGCGGGAATCGTCCGTGGCGGCACCGGGTCTGTAACCCAGATTCCAATCCTGACCATGCCAAACGACGACATCACACACCCGATCCCCGACCTTACCGGATATATCACAGAAGGCCAGATCGTACTGGACCGCCAGCTTCACGGTCAGGCGATCTATCCGCCGATCAATGTTCTGCCATCCCTGTCCCGTCTGATGAAGGACGGTATCGGTGAAGGCTTCACACGTGCCGATCATCAGGATGTTGCCAACCAGCTCTTCTCCTGCTACGCAAAGGTAGGCGATGCAAGAGCTCTGGCATCCGTTATCGGTGAGGATGAGCTTTCTCCGCTGGATAAGCAGTACCTTGTATTCGGAAAAGCCTTCGAGGCAGAGTTTGTAGGACAGTCAGAAACAGAGAATCGAAGCATCATCGAAACTCTGGATAAGGGCTGGGAGCTTCTTGGCCTTCTTCCAAGAGAAGAGCTCGACCGTATCGATACCAAAGTTCTGGATCAGTATTACAGAGAAACCGTCCGTTAGTGAGGTGATTTTATGGATCCGAATACCTTTCCCACCAAGGGAAATCTCATACTTGCAAAAAACTCTCTGGCTCTTTCCAAACAGGGCTATGAGCTTATGGACAAAAAGCGTAATATCCTGATCCGTGAAATGATGGAGCTGATCGATCAGGCAAAGGATATCCAGTCACAGATCGATGAGACCTTCCGTACCGCTTATGCGGCTCTTCAGAAGGCAAATATGGAAATTGGAATCGCTTTCGTAGACCAGATCTCTCATACCGTTCCTGTGGAAGATTCCATCCGGATCAAAACCAGGAGTGTCATGGGAACCGAGATCCCTCTTGTGGAATATGACAAAAAAGCAGGCAACACGCCGACCTACGCCTACTACAGCACCAAGCTGTCCCTGGACGAGGCCAAGGCAGCCTTCGAGCGTGTAAAGGAGCTGTCCATCCAACTCTCCATGATCGAAAACGCCGCCATCCGTCTTGCCACCAACATCAAAAAAACCCAGAAGCGTGCCAATGCGCTGAAAAACATCACCATCCCCAGATACGAAACTCTCACCCGAGATATCACCAATGCTCTGGAAGAAAAAGAGCGTGAAGAGTTTACACGTCTGAAGGTGATCAAACGTATGAAACAAAATAGTTAAAAAAATCCTCCGCAGATCTTTCCGGTTCTGCGGAGGATTTTTTGGTTATCCACATTTATCCACACCTGAAAATGACTTTTCAACACCTTGCAGTGATCGTTTTAACTGGGCACTGTTCTTTTTTATCCTCATTTCCATACATCCGATAGTCCCCTTTTTAAATAGATTAGTTTTTCAAGAATTCATTTACTATTATCTGATTATTTGTTTTTATTCTTTTATATTATGTCTTTTTTGCAATAAATTTTATGATATTTAGAATTTAAAAATGTCAATAGTTTTAAAAACTTTTTTCCCATTTTTTACAATTTTATCATTTTACACAAAACATATGTTTAAATTTATTTATGTAAATCAGGTCATCCACATGGTTATCCTTGTGGATAATGTGGATAAATTTGTGCATAACTTGATTATTGGCGGATTTGCGGATTTTTGTCATGTGGAAAACTTTTTGGAAAGTTTTTCACTTATCCACCATGGTTCGACAAGTTTTGTGCATATTGCCAGAACGACCTTTTCAGGGCTGATATCGCCCGTATCCGCACGCACCTGTCTAATGTTGCCAATCCTCTCCGATTTTATATCAAGCCTTTCTTTTTGCAGCTTTTTATGGTGTTTCTCCTGCGTGCGGTCTTGACATCAGCACTGTTTTTTGTTAATGTGAAAACACTAAAACAACGTGTGGATTTTTCAGTTTTGAACTTTTTTCGCCACACAATCTGTCCGATTCGAGAAGACAGATTGTGTGGCTTTTATTATGCACAAAAAACACGCTCTGTTTTCCGCACCTGATATTCTTACGATTCTGATATAAAGGGGGATTTTTCATGAACAGCACATTTATGAAGGAAAAGCCTGTCGGCCCGCTGCTGGCATCCATGGCGCTGCCTATGGTCTTTTCCATGCTTGTAAACTCACTATACAACATTGTGGACAGCTTCTTCGTGGCACAGATCAGCGAGCAGGCCATGACCGCCCTGTCCCTTGTCTATCCGGTCCAGAACATGATCAACGCCGTTGCCATTGGCTTCGGAATCGGAATCAACGCCAGAGTTTCCTATCACCTTGGCGCAGGCGACAAAAAAATGGCAGACACTGCCGCAACCCACGGATTTTTTCTGTCTGTGATCCACGGGATCCTGATGACTGTGATCAGCATCGCTGTTATGCCCGTATTCCTTCAGATGTACACCCAGGATGAAACCGTGATCCGGATGGGGCTGGAATATTCTACCATCGTTTTCCTGTTTTCCACAGTAATTGCCATCAGCCTTTTCTTCGAAAAACTTTTCCAGGCTGTAGGACGGATGAAAGTATCCATGCTCGCCCTGCTTGTGGGATGTATCAGCAACATCATCCTGGACCCGTTCCTGATCTGGGGAATCGGCTTTTTCCCGAAGCTGGGTATCCGGGGCGCAGCTCTGGCTACTGGCATCGGCCAGGTGCTCACCATTGCGGTCTATATGGTCTTTTATATCCTGAAGCCTATTCCTGTACGTGTAACGCCCAAAGCCCTGAAAACAAGCAAAGTAACGGATCTGAGCCTGTATGCCATCGGTGTTCCCGCGATCCTGAACCTTGCACTGCCATCGTTTCTGATCTCTTTTCTGAACTCCGTGCTGGCCGCTTACTCGGACAGCTATGTGGTGATCCTTGGCATTTATTACAAACTGCAGACCTTCCTGTATCTCCCGGCCAACGGAATCATCCAGGGAATGCGCCCGCTGATCGGTTATAACTTCGGTGCCCGTGAGATGAAGCGTGTGAAAAAAATCTTCCGGCTCACCCTGGAATCCAGCTGTGTGATCATGCTCAGTCGGTCATTTTTTGCGGACAGTTCAATACATGCCCTTCGGTTCCTCTCCCTACTCCTGCGTTTGCTCTCGTTTGATTTCTCCCTCTGTATCCTCTTAGCACAAGCGGGACAATACTTTGATATTCCAGAGCTGGGGACGTATTCAACACCGCACACCGTACAATTTTTAGGCTTTAACGCCGTCCACCGCTTTGTGGGTGTGATATGTAATTCACCGACAAAGCCGATGAATTTATAGTAAATCTTGATTTCCTGCCTTACTGTCCCGTCCGCAAGTTTCTCACGTTCCGAAACAAGTATCTTGTCTATGAGTGCGTTTATGATGGTTGCGTCCAACTCTTTCAGCCCCTGATAGTTGCGGATTAGGGATAGAAAGTCCCTCACGCCCTGCGATTTCTCATAGCTGTCATTGAGCGTTTCCGTTACCTCTTTCAGCCGTGCTTCAATTTCAAGCTGCTCTTTCTGGTATTTCCCCGACATCATCTCAAAATTCCGCTCCGTGATACGCTCCATTACCTTGTCCTCATAGAGAGAGGAAAACAGCCTGTCAAGCTCCGCAAGGCGTTTGTTCAGCTTCTTCTTTTCTTTCTCTAATGATTTCGCCCTGCTCTGGTCTGTTTCCGTGAGCCGCCTTTCTATGGCTCTGACCGCCTTTTCATCATTGACCGCCATATCCGCAAAGCGGTTGATGTCGGCAAGGACGGCATTGAATAAGTCCCTCGCTTCAATGCTGTGTGCGGTACACATAACATTGCCATATCTGCCATAATTATTGCAGGTGTATTGTACGCAGTCGATGATGTCGGGGCGTTTCCTCCTGTTGGCACTCGCCGCCCGCATCGCATAGCCGCAGTCCGCACACTTGATAACGCCCGAAAAGATATTCTCAAATCCCCCTGCGTTCTGCTCCCGCCTGCGGCTCGTCATAAGCTGCTGTACGGTGTCAAATTCCTCCTGCGTGACTATCCCCTCATGGGTGTCTGGTATCACTTCCCATTCTTCGGGCAGCTTAGAGGGGCGTTTCTTGCTTTTCATGTTGGCTGCAATCCGCTTGTAGCCTGCAAGGTTGCCCGCATATATCGGGCTTCTTAAAATGCCCCTCACGCTGTTCTCGCTCCAAATATAACGGTTTTCCTCGTTATCCTCAAAGTACCGCTCATAGCCTGTTGCCCCTTGCTCCACCGCATAAGCGGCAGGGCGTAGGATATGCTGTTTGTTGATGTGCTTGCGGATTTTGGCGATGCCGTTGCCCGCTAACGCAAGGTCGAATATCTCCCTTACCACATGGGCAACTTTGTCATCTATCAGCAGATGGTTGTGGTCGGCAGGGTCTTTGACATAGCCATAAGGGGCTGTTGTTCCCATGAATTTCCCCTGCTGAAACCTCGCACGGTACGCCGATTTTATCTTGACTGACACATCGGCAGAATACATTTCGTTTAGGATGTTGCGGAAAGGCGTGATGTCCATAGCGGATTTGTTTAAGGTGTCCACGCCGTCATTGACCGCTATATACCTCACGTTATGCTCTGGGAAAAAGACTTCCAGATATAACCCACAATCAAGATAGTTCCTCCCCAGACGGGATAAATCTTTTGTAATCACGCAGTTTATCAGCCCGTTTTCAATGTCCTTAATCATATTCTGGAAACTTGGTCTTTGGAAATTTGTTCCAGAGTAGCCATCGTCAACATACGTTTTTGCTAAATGCCATCCCTGCCTTTTCACATAATCCGTGAGGATGGATTTTTGTGTCGCAATGCTCGCACTCTCGTTATCCGTGCCATCGTCCTTTGATAAGCGGCAGTAAATGCCGACTTCATAAATCTTGTTCTCCGTTCTTATTCCTGCCATACTGTAAAACCTCCATATCTGTCCTAACGTTTTCATGTTCCATTGCGTACATTCTAAGCGGACAGCCCCTCATTGTCGAAGGTGTCGCCCTCGGCAATCTTCTTCCGAATATCCTCGGAGATAATCGGGACAAACGCTTCTGCAACGGTCTGTGTGCCGATATATTCTCGACTGATAATCATTTGTACTTGCCCTTTTGGCACAATACGCTTTCTTCTTCCAGTTGTTTTCCTATCCTCGCCCATACTTAAATCTTCCTTTCCAGACAGGGCAGGAGAACGTCTGGAAACGCCCCGCCCTGTCAATCAGATACCATCAATCCCCGCTGTTTACTTCTTTCTGTAATGCTTCAAGGAGTGCCGCTGCTTCATCAGCGTTCAACGTGATACCCTTTCCGCACTTCTCACGGTTCGGGGAAAAGCTGCGGATGTCATATTTCGGCTCTCTCCCGTTCCATGAAATAAGATTGATTTCCTTTGTGTAGCCGCTGTCACTCGCAGACAATACGGCGATTTCCTTTACAATCTCATACTGGATTTCTTTCATTCCTTACCTCATTCTCCTTAAAATTCTGTCTTTCTTCTGTTCCAAATTCCTGCATTTACTTCCCGAAAAAAGAAGGTTAGCGGCTGTCCCTGCTCCGTTTTCTCTGCAACTCACGTTCCAGAAGTCGGATGATGGTTTCCTCCATCTGCTTCGGCGTTGTGTCCTTCGGAAAGTATTTTTTCAGTTTGCTTGTGTTGATTTTCAAGGTTTCTTTCTGGTTTCCCTTTTCCTCCGTCATAATGGAAAATATCATATCCATGTCAAGCTGCCCGCTCTGGCTCATGCTTTTCATCCGCTGTGCCTGTGAGAGTGAGGGCGTTGCTTCTTCGCTCTCCATCGTGGCAAAGAGATTTTCCTGCTCGTCTTTCTTCAAAAAGGACAGTTCCACCGCAGGTGTGAGGGCGATTTTCCCCTCGTCCACCATCTGCAAAATCGGCGGTATCAGTTCCGTCAGGCGGATAAAACGCTGGACGGTCATCCTGCCCACGCCGAAGCCCTGTGCCACTTTGTCGTCCGTCCGCAACTTCGTCACAACTTGTGACGAGGTTAAGTCTGTGCGGAAACCCTGCCGCTTCATGGCTTCGGATTTCATCCTGTAGGCAAACGCCCGCTCCGATGGCAGGATATTTTCACGCTGTAAATTACTGTCTACAAGGGTGATGATGGCTCGGTCACGGTCTAAGGGCAGGACAAATGCAGGCACGGTATTTATACCTGCAAGTTCGGACGCACGGACACGCCGCTGCCCCGCAATCACTTCATAACCGTTCCCGTCCTCTTTCGGGCGTGTGATTATCGGCGTGACAATGCCAAATTCCTTGATGCTTTCCGCTAACTCTGACAGCGTTTCATCCTCCACAACATGAAACGGATTGTCGGGAAACGGGTATAAATCTTTGGTCTTTAACACCTTAAAATCCTGTTTCTTCATTCACTTTTTACCTTTCTCTTGATTTGTTTCTGCCTGTTCTCTGTAATTCTTCCAACACTTCTGGCGGTATCTTTGAGAGCAGCCGCCCCATCTGCTCGTTGGTTCTCTGCAATTCAAATATCCTCTGGTTGGCTTTCTGCACCTTTAATTCCTGCTCGTACTTTTCATCACGCATACGCCCTGCATAGTCGGCTTCCTGCCCGATTTGCTCCTTTAAGCTGTCGATATACGCCTGCTGTCTGCCGATTTCCTTAGAGAATTTCTCCACTTCGGGCAGCCATGCGGCAACCAGTTCCAGAGCCTTGTCACGCTTTTTCCCTGCGTTAAAGGCGTTGATGTCGGACAGGGCAGACACGATTTCCCCATACTGCTTATCAAGCCTGCCGCCCAACTTATAGAGCCATGTGGGGACGTGTTTCCGCTTGGTTTCCATCGAAGATTGACCTCTCTCAAGCTGATTCCAACGTGAGGACATCCGCTCATGGTAGGCGGTCTGCCACTCCGACAGGCTCTTTTGATTGCCTAAAATTGTTTTGGCGGACAGCTTATTGTCTGGTGTAATCGGCACAAAGCAGAGGTGCATATGGGGCGTTCTCTCGTCCATGTGGACGACTGCGGAGAGGATATTCTGCTCCCCGACACGCTCCGAAATGAAATCCAGAGCCATCGTAAAATACGCTTTCTGTTCTTCGGGCGGTAACTGGTTCATAAATTCTGGTGAAGCCGTGATGAGCGTTTCCACCATCATCACGCTGTCTTTCCTTGTCCTGCACCCTGCTTCGGCTACCTTTCGGTTAATCTCTTTCTTATAGGTGTACTTTGGCGGTGCGACAAGATGATAGTTATTTTTAGAGCGTTCCATGTCGATATCTGGGTTGCTTTTGTAGGCTTCTTTCTTCCGCTCGTTGTGGCGTTCGCAAGCCGCAACGCCGCCCGCTTTGCGTTTCTGGAAACGCAGGATTGCATAGGGCATAATCCATCATCTTCCTTTCTTCGGCGGGTAACTGCCCTTTGGGTGACAGCGGTGACGGTGGTGACGGCAGTTTTGGGATGCCCCCTGCCGATTGCCGTAACTGTCACCCTTATCCCCTGCATGACGGTCATGACGATGGTGACGGTGTTTTTGGGATACTCCCTCGCAAGAGCTGTAACCGTCATGCCGCCGTTCTTTTATCCGAAGCCGCAAGGCGTAGGATAGCAGGGCGTAAGACCTGCCATAAGGGAGTCCAGAGGGAACGTCTGGCACACGGCTCTTTGCAGGGCAAAGTGTAGTGTGTTACACCCTGTAAACGCAGTCGGAAAAATCGGAGAGATTTTTCTGACCGCAGGGGTGATTTTACACGCCCGAAAAGGGCGGGTGAATCCCACGCCTGCATTTTGCGTTTGCGGGGTGTTCTCCCGTAGGGATGACAGCGGCAGGGTATCCTAAAATCACTGTCACTGCCGTCACCGCTGTCACCCGCAGGGCAGAGCCGCCAACTTTACATGGCTTTAAGCGTCAATGACAGTAACAGGGGGTATCCCAATATCGCTGTCACCGCCGTCACCGCTGTCACCCGCCCTCCTTGCAAGGGCAATCTGCCTGCCGTCTTTCCTGCGGCTGTACTGGTAGCAGATACGGTTCTCGCTTAAAAATGTGGTGTGATATTCATTCAGCCATTTCGTAATCACCGTGGGTATGGTTTCCGTTTCCCCCATAGCGGCTAACAGCTCCGTTGCCGTGCCTGCCCATTCTTCCTTATCCCTCATAAAATCCACCAACCGAAAAAGGACATCTGGTATCGTTTCTTTCGCAAGCTGCTCCTGCGTTTTCCTCTCCACAAGTTCCCAACTGCAATCACGGAAACGGAGCGTGTATTCCTGATAGGGCGTGTCCCTGCCCGTTACATACAGCTTGGCGGTGTCAGATGCCCGTTTCTCCTTTTCCAGAACAAAGGTAGCGTCCGCACTCCCCGTTAAGCCTGTCGTCCCAGACACCTTGTTGAACACATCGCTGTCATTCTGCTTTCGGATGTGGTGTACGACAATGACCGCCAGAGAGTGCCTGTCGGCAAAATCTTTGATTAGGGAGATGTCCCCATAGTCGCTTGCATAGGCGTTGTCTTTTGAAGCTGTACGGACTTTCTGCAAGGTATCAATGACAATGAGCCTGCTGTCTGGATAGTCTTTCAGATAATCCTCAAGCTGCACGATAAGACCGTCTGACAGCTTGCAGCTTGCCACGGCAAAATGAAGCCGCCCGCTCGCTTCGTCCGTCAAACGGAACAGCCTGTCCTGTATGCGGCAGAACGTGTCCTCAAGGCAGAGGTAAAGCACATCGCCCTCCATTGTCGTCATGTCCCATAAGGGGATTCCCTGCGACACGCATAAGCACAGCTTCAGCATGAGCCAGCTCTTGCCTATCTTCTGTGAGCCGCAGAACAGCGACAAGCCTGTGGGGATAAGGCTGTCCACCACAAAGGACGGCTTCTCAAGCGGCTCATAAAGGAGCGTTTCGGCGTTGACTGTCTGTAACTTCTGCATGGGTTTCCTCCTTTCGGGCAGTTATCTTGTTTTTGTTGCACATAGGCGTTGACCTCCTTAAAAATAGATTTACTCCCACGAAAAAAGTGAGAGTATGTAATACCGCCAATCCCACACAAATAAAAAACAGATTTCTTTTTCGGGCGGTGTCGGTCATGGTTGGAGATATTTCCTCATTTCCGCTTTTACTTTCTTCTTTGCAACAGCAACGGATTTCTGTATTGCAGAAGCGGTGCAATGCTCCATAGCGGCGATTTGGTAAAAATTGAACTCATACTCGTAGTAGAGCAGGAAACGTCGCCTTTGTATCTCTGGCAGTCTGTCAACCGCCTTACAGAGCAGTTCCGCCCGTTCTGCTTCAATCATTTGTTCCTCAATGCTCTTAGGCAGCTTTAACGCCCGCCTGTTCAGCGTTTCGTCCCATACTTCCGAAAACTCCCTGTGCCGCTCGTCCCATTGGAGAAGATTCCTGTTCCTGCGTTCCATCTGCCGAAATTCAAAGAATAACTGCTCGGATACTTCCAGTTCGTGGTGTTCCCCCTGCCCGTCCTTAAAACTGATAAAATACCTTATACCGCTTTCCGTGGATTCCTCCCGAAGCGTGTACGCCTTAGCTTTATATGCCATCCCGTTTTCCTCCTGCCAAAAATAAGCGGGGAGATTCCACTCCCCACCCAGTAGCCCGCAGAATAATGGGATGTATTAGACGCTTACAAAATTTTCCGAAGCTTCTTCCGCAGATGGTCTAACCTCGCATAGATGGCACCAGTCGTCAAATGCACAAGTGGGGCAATCTCCTTTGTGGAATACCCCTGCATTTTCAGCAGGACGATTTTCAAGGTACGCCCGTCCACCGTGACTAATACTTGATAGAGATTTTCGCTCTCAATCTCGTCCAGTAACTCCGCAACTGTATTCACCTCCGCTTGCCGCTCCCTGTCTGCCATGTCCTCAAGGTATTCCGCAACGTCATTCGTCCATCGGTAAAACCGCCTGTTGGAATTGAAGTCTGCCCTGTCCGCTATGCGTATCTGCTCAATGGTCACTTCATCAACGCCGCACTCACGCAGCAGCTTTTCCTCCGCTTCTTTCCAGATACGCCATTTCCTGTCCTCCCGTCCGTGGTTGTATGCCATTCTTTCTTCCTCCAATCAGAATTGATTGAGAGGGCAGAGAAAAGCCCCCTCATTTTCCCAAAGGAAAAAACAAGGGGGCTGAACGCCTTAAATTTTAATTTTCTATTATCTTTCTTAGTTTTCTTAGGATTCTGGCTTTGCGTTTGTTCACAACGCTCTGGGTTATGCCTAACCTCGCCCCGACTTCACGCTCGGAAAGTCCGTCAAAAAAGATTGCCTGTATCAACTCCTGCTCACTATCCGACAACAAAGGCAGGGCGGCTTTCAGCCTGTCCACCATAACAGCATTGACAACGGTTTCCGCAATGTCCGCCGCTTCATCAGCGATAAAGTCCAGAGGATTCCCCTCGCTGTCCGTAAATCCGTCCAGAGATAGCAGGCTGTTCCTCGCATCTAATTTTTGCAGGTAACGCCACCGCTCCCTGTCACGGTAGAAGTCCGCATATTGCTCCCTTACGACTTCAAGCAGACAACCTTGGACGGGGATAAACAGCTTGTCCATATATCCCTTGTCGGCTTGCCTGCGGCGGCAGAAATCCGTATAGGACAGTTCCACATAGCCGCCGCTTTCTTTGATATATACTTTTCTTGGTGCGTATTTCACCGCTAATACCTCCAATCTGAATTTTTGAAATGTAAAAATCCAGATGGAGAGGCGGGGAGCGGCAACGCACACCAGAAACAGCCCTGCGGCACTTTCCAACAAAAAACGACAAAAGAAAAACCGCAAAGGCTCTGTGACCTTCACGGTTATGGGAAATACAAATTCTGTTGTATGGAGATTGTACTTCCACTTTCAAGGTGAGAAGTACCGCTGCACTGGCAGAAATTTTTTTAACTGGTTTCCTGCCATTCTCTGATATGCTATGTATTGATAAATTTTACTTCGTATGAGCAGATGAATAACCGCCCGAAAAAAGAACATAAAAAAATCCCTCCAAATTTAAAAACAAATTCAGAGGGTAATTTAGGGTATAACAAAATAACCCACCCGAATATCGTTTTTTTTATTTGGTGAGTTTGTTCTTTCAAATACGAAACAAAAAGAGCCGATGATTCGTGAATTGTTCCACAATTTCATCGGCTCTGCGTCTTAAGCGTCTGGCTCTTTGATGACAGTTATCTTCAAGTTGTCAACTTTAATCAAGCTTTCTTGTCTGCATTTTGGACAATAAAGGGGATAATTCTCCAAAACAGTGTCCTTCCTAATTTTATTACGGGTTTTGCTCCCACAAACAGGACACAATATCCATTCGCATTTCATCATAATTAGTCTCTAATCCTTTCAAATCTCATTTTATATGACTTTTGCAAGCTGTTAAGCTAACTTGTGGAACATATGCCGAACCTTATCTATACGGCTATTCGGGCGGCGGGGTTGGCAAATAAATTTACCAATAGCTGGCTGGTATCCTTTTAACTCTGTCAAGCAGACTCCCTGCCCATTTGTGAAATAAGTTAAATCGTTCCTGTATTCTTGAATACATCTGGCAGGGATTTCTCCTTTCAGAATGACCTCGTCATTCTTTACCTGAGTACTTACAATATCTGCACAATACCTTGGGGCATCATGATACGCCCGTGAGAGATATTCCTGCGGTGCATAAATTTCAAAGTGGAGATATGGCTCTAATAGTTCTGTCCCTGCTTTTTTTAAAGCCTGCTCCAATACGATAGGGGAAAGCAGCCGAAAGTCTGCGGGGGTACTTACAGGACTATAATACAATCCATATTCAAAACAGATTTTACAGTCTGTCACTTTCCATCCATACAGCCCCTGCTCGCAGCCATAAAGAACCCCCTCCATAACCGCATTTTGGAACGATTGGTTTAAATATCCAAGTGAAACTCTGCTTTCATACTGCACTCCGCTTCCAATAGGGAGCGGCTCTATGGACAACCCGACAGAAGCCCAGAAAGGATTTGGCGGGACTTCTATGTGGATGGTATATTCTGCTTTTCTAAGCGGTCTTTCCATATATATAACAGTAGGCTCTTTTATTTCTGCCTCCACATGGTATTTTTCCTCAAGGATGGCACAAATGACTTCCATCTGCACATTCCCCAAAAAAGAAAGTATAATCTCATGCGTTGTAGTATCCACATAATATTTTAAAAGAGGGTCGCCATCTGAAATTTCTGTAAGTGCCCCAAGCAATATTTCCCGCTGTTCAGATTTCTTTACTGCAATCGTTGTTTGGAGCATAGGGAGAGGATTTTCAATAAATTTTCTCTGCGGCAACAGCATTTCGTTCCCCAAAATACTGTTTAGCTGCAAAACATCATTTGGTAAAATTACAATATCACCAGAGCAGGCTGTATCGGATGAATATAATTCACCGTTTGTCGGAACACACATCTCTGTGATTTTTATTTTCTCTTTTTCAGATATTTTAATAACATCCCTCAAATGCAATGTTCCGCTATATATACGCACATAAACAAAACGCCGCCTTTTCTCTGAATATTCAATCTTAAAAACCTGCCCGCATAGTTCAGATTGACCTTCAGGCGTTGATGAATAAAACTTACTGGCAATCACTTCTATAAGCTGCCGAATCCCCAGATTGTTTTTAGCACTTCCGTGATAAACGGGAAATAACGTTCCGTTTTGGAATCTCCTGTTTTCTTCCTGTTCCAGTTCTGACATTTTAAACGGTTTCCCTGACATATATTTCTCTAATAGTTCATCGTTTCCCATAATTACCGCATCCCACTGTTCCATATCGTCATTGTCCGTTACATTTATATGGGGATGCTGCCCAACCTTTTGCTTCACTATAATTTCCGAAGAAAGCTTTGCTTTCATTTCTTGATATACCATTGGCAAATCAATCCCCTCTTGGTCAATTTTATTGATGAAAAAAATTGTCGGAATCTTCATTGTCTGTAGTGCATGAAACAGTATACGGGTCTGTGCCTGTATGCCATCCTTTGCAGAAACTAATAATACTGCTCCGTCTAATACGGATAAAGAACGGTATACTTCCGCCAAAAAATCCATATGGCCTGGCGTATCTATAATGTTGACTTTTACATCCTCCCACTGAAAAGATGTCACTGCTGTCTGGATAGTGATTCCCCTTTGACGCTCCAAATTCATTGTATCTGTCCTTGTTGTGCCTTTATCTACGCTCCCTGGTTCTGCAATTGCACCACTGGTATACAATAAACTCTCCGTTAATGTTGTCTTTCCTGCGTCAACGTGAGCCAGAATGCCTAAGTTAATTATTTTCATGTGATTTTCCTCCTATCAACACCCAAAAAAGGGCATAAAAATACCCAGTGATAAATACTCCTATCACTGGGTAAATAACTCCAATAGCCCCAAAACACTTATATGTTTTCGGGCATATAAAATTACATGATAAAAGTATTCTTAAACTGGGTACAAAAAACTAAGCCCCATATTAAAAGTGAAACGGGACTGCTACTTTTTGTTCCCACTATCAAATTGACAGTTTATTTAAGAATACCTTGCCGCATATTTATTAACTCCTTGTATAATACTGAATCTAATTATATTCCTTAACCCTTTATTTGTCAAGCTGACAAACTAAAGCAGAAAAAGCGGCAGGATTTCCCCCTGCCACTAATCATCTGTTTATGCAAAAATAATTTCCTTTTCCACAATCTCCCTCGCACAAGCCCTTATGTTATTGAGGCATCCTGTCCATTCTAAGGCGTTTTCTGCCTTTAGCTGTTCCGTTATGCCCTGTGCCTGTTTCATACCCTCTATGAGCCTTTCAAAGCGTTCCTGTGCCTGTCTGTCAATGTCGGCAAGGTAAGCGTTAAGTCTGCCGCTTGTAAGAAGATTGGTGTATGTAACTTTGCAGTGATGCTTCAGATAATCCAAATGCCGCTGTCCCCAGATGCCTATCGGCTGTTCTTCTTCGGCGGGTACAGTTAAGCACGGTATTAAATAATCGCCTTGCCTTTCGTATTTGCCGCCCATTTCCTCAAAAATTGTCTTTGCCATTGTCTGTTACCTCCACATTCTTTTTTATTTTGAATGTCCGCAAAATCCGTCCTACATCTTTGGAACCGTTGTCTGCCTCCTGGCATCCGGACAGCTTATGGGACTTTTCACAACTACCCCGGAAACCATTGCCGCTGGCTCCAGAGCACTGAAGATCATTAGCGCCGGCTTTCTTGTTTCTGCTGTATCCGTTACCACTTCCGGTGCCATGGAAGGCCTTGGAAAAGGCACGCAGTCCCTTGTAATTTCCCTTTTCCGCTATGTGGTCGTTATCATGCCCACCGCATATCTTCTGTCCCATTTTATGGGTCCTGATGGCGTGTGGAACGCATTCTGGATCACAGAGGTGTTTACAGCCATCGTTTCTGTCATGATTTATCACAAAACGTTGAAAAAAGCCTGAGACTGCAAATGTCCGGCCCACCGGCCTGTTTGCAGCCACCTGCAGGTTTACGTCCCGAAAGCACAAAAAGCTTCGATCCACTCTCTGAGCACATCGCTCATCGATGAGAGTTAGATCGAAGCTTTCTTTATTAACCAAATCAGGAAAATCCCATGAGTGATTGCTGATATCCTCTTGACTCAAACGGATATCCGTGATCTGCGTTCATTTAATTCGCGGAAATTTCCTCTGTATCTCTTACAGCAGTCCCTTCTCACGGATCAGCTTTAAAGCGCCTTCATCGGCCACTACCGTCACATCCGGGTGAAGCTGCAGGATAGATGCCGGCACGTTGGGCGTGATCGGTCCGTAGAGAGATTTGTAAAGGGCATCTGCCTTTGCCTCTCCGGTAGCGACCAGAAGGATTTTCTTTGCAGTCATGATGTTTTTGATACCCATGGTATATGCCTGCTTCGGCACATCATCCATAGTCTCAAAGAATCTTGCATTTGCCTTGATGGTGCTCTCCGTAAGGTCTACGCAGTGAGTCTCCTTCTCAAATGCTGCACCCGGCTCGTTGAAGCCGATGTGACCGTTTCCGCCGATTCCAAGCAGCTGCATATCGATACCACCCACACTGCGGATGATCTCATTGTAATCCGCGCAGGCTTTCTCACTGTCCTCTTCCAGTCCGTTTGGCACATAGGTTCTTGCCTTATCGATATTTACATGGTCAAACAGATTTGTGTTCATAAAATAACGATAGCTCTGATCGTTATCTCCGGAAAGTCCTTTGTATTCATCAAGATTTACGGATGTGATCTGCGAAAAGTCCAGATCTCCTTTTTTGTACCACTCGATCAGCTGCTTGTACATTCCCACCGGTGTGGAGCCTGTAGCAAGTCCGAGAACAGCATTTGGCTTCATGATAATCTGTGCAGACATGATGTTTGCCGCTTTTCTGCTTACGTCATAGTAATCTTTTCCTGTATAAATGATCATAATCTTTTTCCTTCTCCTTGTTTCGTATAGCTGATTTTCTTGTTATGTAAAACGTTTCGTTTTTTGTTAAGACTATCTTACCGCATCCGAAGCAGCTTTTCAAGTAAAATCATAGGGTAAAAATCATTTTTCCTATTTTTTACAATTATTCCGTCTTGTTTTTGTGTACTTTTTCGTATTAGGTTTTGTTAAACGTTTCATTTTTATCAATTTTCTGTACAATACGCTCGTTTTTTCTGATACTTTATGTGTAAAAAATGCCATGTGTATTGAGGCATTTTCTTTTTCATGATATAATATGAAAATACTATATTATCTGTAAATGCATCAGAACCGGAGGCTTTACATGAACGTTACGATCAATGATATCGCCCGTGCGACAGGCCTGTCCACCGCAACGATCTCCAAATATATAAACCACAAAAAAATACGGGAAGAAAATCGTATCCTTATAGAAAAGGCAATTCAGGAGCTTGGATATACCCCAAACCGGAATGCCCAGCTTCTTCGTGCCAAAAACACACATACCATCGGTATCCTGATCTCAGATCTTGGTAATTATTTCTGGGGCGAGCTTGTCAACTCCATTATCAAGCATTTCACGGATCATGGCTATACAGTTATTGTCTGTTCTTTCTTTTTTGAACATCAGAAGGAGATCGATACGATACAGGATATTATCTCCCAGCACTTTGACGGAGTTATCATGCTCCCATCCTGCTGGCATGATGACCTGTACCAGCTTTTACAGAATGCCGGCATACCGGTTGTAATGCTCGATCAGATTCCTGCTTCCATGAGACATTTTCCTGTAGACTGTGTTATTTCTGATAATTACAGAGGCGGTGCACTGCTGGCAGAGCACCTTTTGGAAAAAGGCCACACAAAGGTCTGGATCATGGAACAGTATCTGGCCTCCTACACCATCGAGCAGCGGATCCAGGGCTTTGTGGATGTATATCAGAAAAATGGCATTGACCTTCTGAAACAGCAAGATTCTTTTCCCCCTGTTTCTTTTGGTTCCACTGCAGAAACGATCATCCAGAGCAACCTGCATTTCCAGAAGCTTATTGATTCTTCCGATCCCCCTACTGCTGTCTTTTTTGACTGCTATCTCTCCGCAATGGGTGGTTTAAGCGCTGCCAGCCAGGCACGGATTTCCGTTCCTCAGGATATTTCCTTTGTGTGCTTTGATGATGATCCGCTTTTCAAGACCATGAGCGCGACCATGACCTGCGTCTCACAGGATCTGACAAGTATGGGGAAACATGCTGTGGAATTACTTTTAAAAAGGATCCATGGAGACTATACGGATTTTCCCAAAATAGACATGCTGGATGTTGTATTCCACCCGCGGCGCTCCGTAAAAGACCTGTCCGAACACAACAGTACAGCATCCGGAAAGGATTGATTTATGAGTGCAACCATCAAGGACATTGCCAGAGAAACCGGTCTGGCACTGGCCACCATTTCAAAATATATCAACGGCGGAACTGTACGGCCGCAAAACAAAAAGCAGATCGACGAAGCGATCCGGAAACTGAATTACGTTCCACGAAACACGGCCCGGGGACTTCGTTCCTCCAAGACTTACCGTATCGGTCTGGTATCCGGTCCTCCCAATAATCCGCATAATGCTTTTCTTCTGAGCAAAATAGAAAACACCATGCGCGCTCACGGTTATTCTCTCACATTTATGAGCGACGACAAATATAAGGATCATGTCAATAAATTCGTCCCTCACATGCTTCGCTCCGGAATCGACGGTCTTATCATTTCTTCGTTCTGTCTGAGCAAGGACATCTGTTCCGCCGTAGAGCATACCAAGATCCCTGTTGTGGAACTGGAAGAGCACAGTCATTTCCACCGTACAGACTGTATACAGACCAGCTGTACCTCCGGAGCCTATGAGATCGTGGAGCATCTGATAAAAATGGGGCATCAGAAGATCGCCCTTGTCAACGGTTCCCCTGCATCCTATACTGCATGTGAACGAAAAAAAGGCTATCTCCGGGCACTGGAAGACTACGATATTCCTGTTAATCCCGATTATATCATCGCTGAAAATTACACAAACGACTTTGGATATCAGGCAATGCAGAAATTATGGAATCTTCCGGAACGTCCGACTGCCGTATTTTCTGCGAACTATACACTATGCCTCGGTATTTATGAAGCGATCTACAGCCTTGGCATCCGGATCCCGGAAGACCTGTCTGTTGTCTCCTTTGATGATTTTGAACTGTCCATGCTGCTTTCTCCTCAGCTGACCGCTGTCCGTCAGCCGCTGACCGGTCTGGCAGAGCAGGCCTGTGATCTGCTGCTTCGCAGAATGAACGGAGACTACAGTGATTTTCCAAGGACGATACGCCTGAAGCCAGAATGTATCTACCGGGATTCCGTGCGTGATCTCTTTTCTGATGCTAAGTAATGCAAAGCAACTTTTATTACGGCAATTTCGGGAAGCACAACAGGCATTTTCATTCCGATCTGCCCGCATATTCTGAGCATCTGAACCACTGCAATAATTTCACAGCTTTTACAAAGGGCACAGACCGTCACCGACACAGTCGATGATACGGCCTGTGTTCCTTCTGTATATATCCGTTATATCTGTCACATCAGTCTCAACAGCATATCTCCGGTTCCCACATTGTATCCGCTGGTTGCATAAATCCCATTCAGGCTTTTGTTTGTCACAATGATCAGCGGGAGCTTATCCGGATCTACGTACATTCTTCTTCCCAGTATATTGATGATCTCTGAAAAATCATCATATAAGATCTGAACATTTCCAAGCTTGCCCAGTGCTCTTGAAAGGGTAGGTGTCTCCAGCGCTTTTTTGCTTTTTACTACAAAAATGATTCTCTTCGCATATCGGGAAAAAGCTTCTTCCTGCTCCATCATCTCATTTAAGATATGCTCCGTCGGTTCTTTCTCCTCTTCCAGAAACGCCAGGATATGCTTCCCATCTGCCGTCAGTTCTGACGCCTTCACGGTGCTCCCATCCTCTTTTCTGAGAGTAAATTCCGGTATGGAAATATTCTCCAGCATGTCTTCCAGGTTTGCATTTCGAAATGCCAGCTCCACCCTCTTCATTTCTCCGATCTGAACCTCAAAATAATACTCCGCTGCAAATATATTTCCATTTGGCAATCTGTTTGAGGTAAGGATCCTGTAATTTCCCGCTTCCAGCGGCAGCTTCATCACCTGATCTCTGAAATTTTCGGCTTCCAGCTTCCGTGTGATATATTTTCCGGCTTCCAGTTTTGCGATGCTCCAGTTCTGGAAATATTTCCACTGTGTATCCGCACTTGCCTTCAGAAGGATCGATGCCTTTTTCTCCGTTTCCACAGATACCGGGATGAATTTTCCGTTTTTCATATATTCCATGGAACGGTCATGAGGGTTCAGGCGTGCCGGAATCCCCAGTGTTCTCGCCATTGCCACAAAAAGGATCTTCTTTGACAGAAGACTTCCTGTTCCCGTTTTCAGACATCCGGACGGCGTGGTGATCACACTGCTGCGTTCTTTCTCCGGGCTGGAAACGATCTTATCCTCAATCCACTTCCAGATCTTCACCGGTTCCTTTTGCAGCATATTTTTTTCTTCTTCCGACAGCTGCTCAAGGATCGCTTTTCTGTATTTCTGCAAAACTTCATCGTCAACTCTCGGGTTCAGTACATATGGTACAAAAATATCTGCATCCATGTTTTTTTCATACGGTAATGCAAATTTCAGGTGCTCCTCCAGAACCTGGCTGATACAGTCTGTTCTGTCTTTCTCTGTGAGGACTTCAAGGAGTTTTTTTCTCATTGAAGAATCTCCAGTTTCTTTTTCCAGGAATTTCCGACACTCCGGATTGCTCAGGTTTCTTACCTTCTGTTCCCTGTAAGCGTTTGCCTCTGCCAGACGTTTGCTGCCCCTTTCCTTCTGCTCCGGTGTTGGCATATCTTTATTTACAGGTGCATCATGAGGTGCGATCATATCGATCTCCGTCCACTCCTCATAAAAAATACCCTTTTCCTTTCCTACGGGCATCAGACAGATCTCACAACAATCCTCTGTTTTTGTATCCATGCTGTTTTCTGCATGCAGCCATTCTCCATCTGCATACATCCTTGCAGAAATATGGATACTTCCAAGCCCTGTTGTCAGGCTGACTTTTCCCAGACTGTCGGTTTTCAGTTCTGCGATCGGGGCATATTCCGAATAATTCAGCACCTCAAAAGAAACTTCTGCACCTTCTGCCGGTTTTCCATGTGAATCCTTTACGGACACAGTGATCTCTTTTGTCAGTGCATATCGTTTCAGCTCGTTGAGCATAGTCACCATACCATCTTTGCCGATCACTTCTCCCTCCGGGATCATGGTATCAAAAACTCTTGAATGGACCATCATGGCCCTTGAGGAAGCGTTGGTAAACCATCCCTTATTCAGGATCTCCTCCGGCTCACAGGCTCCCAGAAAATACCAGCTTCCATCGCACCAGATTTCCACCCAGGCATGATTGTCATCACAATGAGACCACTTTGGTGCATATACCTGACGGGCAGGTACACCAACACTTCTCAGTGCATTAACGGTAAATACAGATTCCTCTCCGCATCTTCCGTTTCCTCTGCGGTATACGGCAAGTGCAGACAGGGTACGATCATCTGTACAATGATAGGTAGCCTCCTGTGCACACCAGTAGTTCACCTCCAGGGCAGCTTCCCGGAAGCTCATTCCCTCAGTTCTCTCTCCGATCTCCCTGCGGAAAAATGTACGGCAGGGTGCGATCTCCTCCTCATTTACTCTATGAAACAGCACATAATTCAAAAAGATTTCCTCCGGCAGCTCTGCCACCCCGGAGTTTTCCTTCCATAAATATACGCCATTCTCCGCATGATCCAGAAATACTTCAAACGCATAATTTCCGATATCACTGTATGGCATGAACGCATATAAATATTTGCACGCCAGAGCCACTTCGTCTGTGCATTCCGCAAGCTTTTTATCAATCTCCGCAAAAGCCTGCGGTAACCCCATCACCTGCTCCCGATATTTTTTTTCGATCCGATCACGGTTTTCTTTCAGAAAAATCTTCCCCTCAGCCATTATAATTCCTCCAGAACTTTCTTTGCAGCACGAACATTTTCAATATCTGTACGCCATATCTCATATTCACTGAATGTCGGAAGTCCCATATTGACACCTTCCTTGCGAAACTGCATCGCACTGTCCGTTACAACCTTGCCGCTCATATGATAAGCCTTGATCCCGGTAAGGGGATAAAGCTGGCGGATCACTTCCGCACCGACGCCACTCCCCGCCTGGATGGTGATACGTCCCTGACTCCTGGTTTCCAGTTTCTTCAGAAGTTCCGCACTCTGAAGGCAGGTATTCTTCTGTCCGGAGGTAAGGATCGTATCGATTCCCAGCGAGATTGCCTGTTCCATAGCCTCGATCGGATCTGCGCACACATCAAAAGCCCTGTGCAGCGTAACAGACATATCTCCCGCAGCATCCATCAGTTCTTTCATCTGTTCCATATTCAAGGTGCCATCCGGTTTCAGGATACCTATTACGACACCCTCCGCTCCCATTTTGCTGAAATCCTTTACGGCATTCCTTATCATAGAAAATTCCGCATCTGTATAACAGAAATCTCCAAACCTCGGACGGATCAGCGCATGGATCCGGATATCTGAACGCTTCCTTATTTCCTCAAAAAGCCATGGGCCGGGAGTTGTTCCCCCGATGATCAGATTGCTGCAAAGCTCCAATCTGTCCGCACCACCCTCGGCTGCTGCCATGGCGGATTCCACAGAATCCACACAGGTTTCCAGAATATAGTCTTTCATGTAAAAATCCCCCTTTATTACTGTCTGCTCAGAGTAATTTCACTCCGGTATTCCTCAGTATGTTCACAATGGTATCATCCGGAAATTCATCGGTAATGATCCCGCTGATATCATCAAAATGTGTATATTTATAAGATTCGTTAAAATAAAACTTCTCTCTCTCCATAACCACATATTTATGTCTGCTGCTCTGCACTGCCGCCTTCTTGGTCAATCCATCCTCCACTCCGGATGTAGTAACTGCAAAATCTGTCATATCCACGCCACAGCTTCCCAAAAATGCCCGGTCAAAGCTGTACTGCTTGATCACCTCAATGGCCGCAGCTCCCATAAATCCATTCACCGAACGGTACATAGTTCCCCCTGTGCCTATGGCCGTGATGGACGGATTCGCAGCAAGGATCTGCAGGATATCGATCATATTGCTGACAACCACAACATGCATACCCGACGAAGCGATAAGCCTTGCCAGCTCTATATTTGTAGTGGAAACATCCAGAAAGATCGTTTCGTTATTTTTGATCAGCTTGAAGGCTTTCGCAGCGATCACTTTCTTCTTATCAAGATTGTACATACGCCTGTCTACTACGTTTCTCTCCAGAGGATACTCCTGTGACAGGATCGCTCCGCCGTAAGTCCTCTTTAATCTGCCTGCATTTTCAAGGATCTTGAGATCCTTGCGGATACAGTCCTCCGTAACCTGAAACATCTCGCTTAATTCTTTGACCCTGACTTTTCCTTTTTCGCGGAGACATTTCTCTATTGCATTCTGTCGTTCTTCTATAAACATGGTCCTATCTCCTCATTCCTGATTTTTCTGTGATAAAAGTTCCAGAAATCAACGCTCCGCAAAACAATATCCGGCGCATTGATCCCTGGAAAGCCTGTGATTTCAGTATAACAGTTCGATATCTTACTATCAATTATTTTGTATTGTTTTTTATTGTTTTATCGTATTTCGATCAAATCAAGTAATTCCACTGGTTCAATTGCGAACCTCCGCTTGCCCCCTGTTCCGGGAATCCCTTACAAAGCTGCAAATATCCCCCTGACTCAAAGCCACATGTTCCCTTGCGGAATTATAAAGGTCAATAACCATTGAAAATATTGAATAACTTATGAGGACTTGTCTGTACTCTTCCCGAAACAGACAAGTCCCCACAGTTCCATAACAAATATCCAGTTATGAGCAGATAAAATCAGATTTTTACTATCTGCACATATATTCAGCCAGCTCTCCGATAAATTTCTCCGGCATCTTTCTCTCAAACGGGAAAACCTCTGCATTCCCAAGCGCATCCGCAATACATCCCAGAAGGATCGCACTTCTCTCCAGCGACCAGGCAGACAGCAGATCAATGGTATCATAACGGGTATGCATGCCAAAACCATCCCGGTTCAGAGTCATGGCCGGAATTCCCTTCCATGCAAAAGAATTGGAATCACTTCCCCAGATCTGATTCTTCACAGACGCTCCGATCCCTGCTCCGTCAGCGATCTCAAGAAGCTTATCACAAACAGAAACCTCTCCCGTCACTCCCAGAACATTTCCTCCGATCAGCTGCCCGGCCAGATCTACATTCATATTAAAACGATGCGCTCCAAGCTCACTCTCATGAACTATGATATAATCCCGGCTGCCCAGCAAACCCTTCTCCTCAGCACCAAACCACACAAATTCCATAGTCCTGCGCGGTCTATACTGCTGAAAATATCTGCAAAGCTCCATGATGATCGCTGCCCCAGCCATATTATCATAGGCCCCCGGTCCCTCCGGCACCGAATCATAATGCGCCGTAATCGTCAAGATCTCATCTTTCTTATCCGTACCTTCGATCCTCGCCACTACATTACGGGATCTGCACGCCGTCACATCCTGTTCCACAACCAGGTACACCTCAGACGCACCCTCCGTCACCAGCTCCACTGCATCCTTATAATGAAGATTCGCCCCCGGAATCCTGCCACTATATTTTTCCTGCATCTCGTGAATATCCTCTGCAGACTCCGACAATCCTTCTATCACTTCTGCTGCATCCCCCGGAAAGATCATCGGCAGGCTGCGCTGACAGGGAACCCTGTCCACTCCTTCATCCAGCGGAGAACCCTCCACACTGATAAAACCAACAGCTCCGGCGCTCACCAGTCTCTGATACACATCACCACTCACCCGGCCATTCACCATAACGATCTTGCCCTTCGCCCGGGAAAGACTGACAGCATCCCCATTCTCCACATACAAAAAATCCGCTTTCAGACCTTCTGCCCCAGTATTTCCACATCTTCCATACCCGGTCACCACATACTCCTTCTGATAAGGCTCCACAACCTTAAGCACCGCCCTGTTGATCCGAAAACCCCAAAAAGAAAACTCCTCCATCCAATTCTTCACTCCGAAGCTGTCCAAAGTATCCCGGATCATCTTCGCCGCCTTCACTTCCCCAGCAGTACCCGCTTCTCTGACAAAATCAAACCCGGCCAGAAACTCCATCTGCCGCTTACCACTGATTTCCTTTGTATTCATAACCCCACAACCTTTCTGAATTTTATCTAAGTCCCCACCCACTGCTTATTGCTTTTCGCAACCCCGCAGGAGACTTACTTGATTCGGTTAAATTATACACTATTTTTCTTCAAAAAAACTGCCCGCAGCTATTTTTCAGCCAACCCAACCAAAAAATCTCCGCAGACAGTTTATATTTCATATCAGTAAATCATTTATATCTATATCCTAAGCCACAAACGAACCAACCGCAGCCGGAGCCCGGTAATCATAGTCAGAAGCCTTGATCCCTGTAGCCGCTGTACTGGCGTGAACGATCTTGCCATCACCAATATAAAGAGCCACATGATCAATACCACCCTCACCATAAAAAACCAGATCACCAGCCTCAATATCCGCAACACTCTTCTTCTCAGAAGCCGAACACTGAGCTGCAGCAACACGAGGAAGCTCATACCCAAACTCCGCAAACACAGACATCACAAACCCCGAACAATCCGCCCCGTTAGTCAGACTCGTACCACCATAAACATAAGGATTCCCCACAAACTGCAGCGCAAAATCCACAATCCCCTGCCGCATCTCCAGACGCGCAGCCTCAGCAGCCTTACGCTCCTCTTCCGCCTTACGCGCAGCCTCAGCAGCCGCTTCAGCCTCAAGCCTCTCCTGTGCGATCACCTCAGCCTCAGCCTTCGCCTCCTGATACCCCTGAACCTCAGAAACCGTTTTATCCGCCAGAGCACTGGCAAAAGCAGAAATAGAATCCGCACCATCCGAAAAATCATCCTCAATAGAAAGCTCCTCCACATCTCCATCAGACACAGCACTGACACCATCCACATCCGCAAAAACAACAGAAGGAACCACACCCACAAGAACAGCACTCAGAACAACAGCAGCAAATTTCTTATAAAACATAAACAATAAAACTCCTCTCAGAAAACCACGCAGCAGCACCCACCCATTCAGGCAGACATTCACAATCCACTTCGCCACGCTCCTCATTCGCCATTTTGTTACATTTTTATTAAATTTGTTACGCAAGTGTGTATCCTACCATAAAAACCCCCACCTGTCAAACCCCTTTCACAAAACCTTCACACACCAATCAGCCATCCAGCACAGCGACGATGGCTTCCACAAGAAACTCAGCCCTTCCTCCCAGCCATCCAGCGCAGCGACGATGGCGCATCCCTCACCTTCAGACCACAGGAAACTCAGCCTTTCCTCCCAGCCATCCAGCGCAGCGCTGATGGCTCATCCAATTCCCGGGAATCCACTCAATCCTCCAGCCCTCATCAATCCCCACTTCCGCCAGTCGCCCCACACCCCCACCACTACCTCCCGCCCGGAACTGAACAGCCGGGGAGACGGGTGCCGGTTGGCTACGACTCTGCAGGAGGGGAGCTGATTCTTGGCTGGCGGAAATCTGCGTTGTTTTTAAAAAGTCCGCTGTCTGAGCGGCAGCAAGCCGCGAGTTCGGACTTTTTAAAAACGGTTTTAGCAGAATTCCGGCAGCCTAGAAGCCAGCCCCCGACGAAGCCCGGAGCAAACCGGCACCCGTCTCCCCGGCGTCCGCCATCCGCCATCCACCATCCACCACAAAAAAGAGCGCCCCGCAGCCCATCCAGCCCGCAAAGAACGCTCTCCTAATTTCCATCAGCTTACAATCATACACAATCACCTACGATCAGCATACACCCCCATACGATCGCATCAAATATAACTCATAAACCCCTTTCCAACAACCTCACTACTCTTAGTAACCATCAAAAACGCCTGCGGATCCACCTCATCAATAAACCTCTGCAGAAGCACCGCCTGTCTCACATCAACAACCGTCAGAATAATCTTCTTATCCTTATGTGAATAAACCCCCTCCCCATGATAAACCGTAGCACTCCGATCCAGCCCATTCATAATAAACTCACAGATCTCATCCGGCTTACTGGAAATAATCGTAAAATACTTATTCAGCTTCATCCTCTCAATAGACTTATCGATCAGCAACGTCTTAGCCATAAGCCCCAGTACAGAACAAAGCCCCGTAGTAAGATCAAACACCATAAACGAAACAACAACGATCACACAATCCACCGCAAACAATGCACCTGAAATATTCATCGTAGAATACTTCTTAATGATCATCGCCACAATATCCGTGCCACCACCCGAAGCATTCTCAAAAAACAGCAGCGCCGCAGCCAGCGCCGGCAAAATGATCGCAAAGCAAAGCTCCAGCATAATATTCCCCGTCAGCGCCCTGTCCATAGGAAAAACCTTCTCAAACACATTCAGAAGCAAAGAAGAAACAACCGTAACATAAGCCGTCTTCACTCCAAAATCCCGGCCAAGAACAATAAACCCGATCACCAGCAAAATCAGATTGATCACCAGGTTGATCTGCGCAGACGTCATCGGAATAAAATGCGAAAACACAACCGCCATACCCGAAACACCACCAAAGGAAAAATTATTCGGAAACTTAAATACATAAATCCCCACATCCATCAGAACAACAGCAAATGTGATAATGATATACTCCATCACACGCTTTGGTATCAGATTTTTCATTAAAAAATATCCTCCTGATCTCCTCAAATAATTTTCACCGGTAACTACCGGTCAAAACCAGCAATCCCCGCATCCTCTTCGTTTATCATACCTTATATCACCAAAAATGCAAATAAAAAAGACAGAGAAAAATACATTTCCCTGTCCCTTATATCAACGATCACGATCAACCACAGCTTACAGCCCGAAAAACCTCTCCAGAAATTCCGCCACACCATCATGATCGTTATCTCCGGTCACCTCATTCGCTGCATCCTTTACATACTGTTTGGAATTGCCCATAGCAACACCGATACCTGCACCCTCCAGCATTTCCAGATCATTCTCATTATCTCCGAAAGCGATCACATGCATCCGGTCAATACCAAGCTTTGTGCGAAGCATGGCAAGACCCACACCCTTGTCCACGCCTGCTGCATTAAACTCCGCATTGCCGCTGATGGAAGTAGTCACTGCCACATCATCCAGATCCTTCCATTTCTCACGAAGCGCCCTGCTGGTCTCCATATCATCAAAATAAATATTGATCTTCTCTGCCTGATCCAGAATATCTTCCTGATGATAAAAATCCTTAACATATACATGTCTGCTGAGGAAATAATCTACAAAAGTTTTTTCCAGCAGAGCTTTATCCGCTACAGATGCCACATAATCTCTGGCATCCGCATCAGAATAGGCGATTCCATTTGCATAAGCCTCTGCGATCCAGCCTTTTGCGTCGCTGTTTTCCACATCCTTCAGGATTTTGCTTACCATTCCTTTGGGCATGGTTTTTCGCCAGATCATCTCATTTTTATCGTAATCCCAGACAACACAGCCGTTTTCCACGATTCCCCATTTCACACCCCGGAGCACAGAAAACTCCTGAGGGATCAGCTCTCTGGTCCTTCCGGTTGCCGGCACCACATAATGTCCGTCATCGATCAGACGCTGCAGAACATTTCTGTTCCTTTCAGAAATCTTATTCTCGCTGTTCAGAAGAGTTCCGTCCATATCCACTGCAATGATATATTTTTTCATAATTTCCTCCTGTTTGTCTTTTCCCACAGGCAAAAAGCGTATCTGCACTGCACCCGGATATCCTTTGGCAGTACAGATACGCACAAATACTCATACCTGCTCTCTGTAAAGCGGAGACTTTTCTTCCACTTTACTACTACATATACAACAGCTCAGGAATTACCGGATCCTCATCATAAACGCCTCGTACGGTCTTAAGTCCGCTTTGATTCCTGTTCTGTCCTTATAGTTTGCAATCTTAATATCCTCTTTATCGGACACATATTTCGCAAGACCTTCTGTACTTACCGTATCCTCAGAAAGGTTTGCCACCACGATCCACTGCTCTTTGTCGGAAGTTCTTAAATATGCAAAGATCTTCTCGTCTTCCGGAAGAAGGAGCTGATAGTCACCTTCTGTGAGAAGCTCTTCCTCATGACGAAGACAGATCAGATCCTTATAATAATAAAACACGGAATCATTTTTTTCCAGAGCTTTTTTTACATTGATCTCCTGGTAACGATCAGAAAGGCGGAACCATGGCTTACCGGTCGTAAATCCTGCATTTTCGCTGTCATCCCACTGCATAGGAACCCTGGCATTGTCACGACTCTTGTTCCATACTGCCTTGCGGAAATCATCCTCAGAAATGGTTTTGTTCTTAACGACAAGATCCTGATATGCATTACGAACCTCGATATCCTCGTACTCCTCCAGCGGGAACTGCACGTTTGTCATACCGATCTCCTCTCCCTGATATACATAAGGAGTTCCCTGCATACCATGGAGAACGGTAGCATAAGCCTTTGCACATTCCTCGCGGTAAGTAGTGTCATTTCCCCATCTGGAGATCACACGTGGCTGGTCATGATTTTCAAAATACAGAGCATTCCAGCCCTTGTTATAAAGCTTGTTCTGCCACTCACTCATAACACGTTTCAGATCACGGAGATCAAAAGGCTTCAATTCCCACTTGCGGTTTACAGAGCCCGGAATACGGTCGATGTTCATATGCTCAAATGTGAAGATCATATTCAGTTCCTCACGCTCCGGATCTGTAAACAGTCTTGCAACCTCCGGTGTGGAGCCCGGCGCCTCACCTACCGTCATACAGTCATATTTTGAAAGCACCTCCCGGTTCATCTCATGGATAAACTCATGAAGTCTTGGTCCGTTGCTGTGATATTTTCCTGTATAATACTTGCGGCCATCCGTTTTCGGGTAATCCGGGAAGGACTGATCCTTGGAGATAGATGCGATCACATCCATGCGCCATCCGTCAGCACCTTTGTCCATCCAGAATTTCATCAGATCATAGATTTCCTTACGGACGGTTTCATTTTCCCAATTGAGATCCGGCTGTTTTCTGCTGTAAAAATGAAGGTAATACTGGCCGCGCTCTTCATCATATTCCCAGGCACTTCCACAGAAGCTAGAGCCCCAGTTGTTTGGCTCACTACCGTCTGCTTTCGGATCCTTCCAGATATAATAATCACTGTATTTGCTGTCTTTTGATTTCCGGCTTTCCACAAACCATGCATGCTCATCGGAAGTATGGTTGACAACAAGATCCAGAATGATCTTGATACCATGCTCATGAGCTTTTCCGATCAGCTCATCCATGTCCTCGTTACTTCCGAAGCCCGCGTAGATCTTCCGGTAATCACTGATATCGTAACCGTTGTCGTCCTGTGGGGAGTCAAAAACAGGGCTGAGCCAGATCACATCGATCCCAAGATTCTGAAGGTAAGGGAGCTTTTCAATAATACCCTTGAGATCGCCGAAGCCGTCCCCGTTGGAGTCCTTAAAGCTTCTTGGATAAATCTGATATACAACGGAATTCTTCCACCAATCTTTCATTTCTTATGTCTCCTTTATTTTGCATTGAGCAGATATTTATAATCCGTATTTGCCGCTTATTTATATCCCGTCAGATACTCTTCAACTGCCCTTTTTGCGGTCAGTTATTTCAATATAACTTTTTTATAGGTTTTTTATAGGCGAACCACCTGGGGTCCGCCTTTTCATAGTTCTGATCTTTATCCTTAAGGTTTATGCAATTCCAAGAAGAGAGAGAAGGATGCTCAGGATAATAACACCGATGATCAGAACTGTGATGCTGATATTTTTCTTTTTCAGCAGATAGTAGCACAGAAGAGTCAGTCCAAGAGGAACGATACCGATAAGAATCTGGTCCAGCATGTTCTGGAGGTTCAGAACAGATTCACCCTTCATGGTGAGCTCATAAGTGGAATTAAAGGTTACCATGCTGGCAGTCATGCCGCCGACCATGATCAGACCTACAATGCTGGCAGCTTTTGTCAGGATGTTCATAAGACCACTTGCATAAACCTTCTGAATATATTCGGAACCAAGCTTGTAGCCCAGGAATGTTCCATAATATTTCACAAGAATAGACGGAATATTGAAAAGAAGCAGGAACACGATCGGTGCCAGAACATTTCCGGATGCACCAAGACCTACTGCGATCCCGGCTGCGATCACACGGAGAACGCCCCAGAAAATGGAATCACCGATACCGGCCAGAGGTCCCATCAGAGAGGATTTAACTGCATTGATAGAGCTCGCGTCAAAATCCTTCTGCTCACTGTTTTTCTTCTCCATGGAAGCTACAAGACCCATGATGAAAGTGGAACAGGTGATGGTTGTATTGAAGTAGGACATACTTCTTGTGAGGGCAGCTTTTTTGCCTTTCTCATCGTTTTTGTAAAATTTGTTGATAAATGGCATCAGGGAATAGCAGAAACCGGAAGCTCCCTGTTTTGCCGGGCTTACTGCCGCATACAGAGTGAAGGAACGCCAGAATGCTTTTCTCAGCATTTTTCTTTCATCTGCAGGAATGGATTTCGTTAAATTACTCATGAGAAAAATTCCTCCTCTTCTTCATCAAGATATTCGTCAGAACCACCGGCCGGTGAAGCTGTCACTCTCTGCGACGCAAGCTGGTTCAGCTTGTAATCATTCATACCAATGGAAATGGCAATGATCACACCGATCACGGCAAGAGCGATCAGTGGAAGCTTTAAGTATGCTGCAAGTACAAAGCCCAGGAAATAAAACATACAGATCTTGTTATCCCAGAGCATCTTCATCAACATTGCCATACCTACTGCCGGAAGAAGTCCGCCGCAAACTGTCAGACCATTCATAACAACATCCGGGATGGCATTCAGAAGTGCACTGACTGCATCAGATCCGAACAGGATCCCGAAAAATGCGAACAAGGAATATAAAAACCAGTTTACAGCCCAGAGCCCATAGTGAAGAGCAACGATCTGTTTTTCTTTTCCTTCTGCCGCCAGACGGTCGAAGGTTTTTGCAAACATACCTACAATAAAAATATAGAGAACGGTCTTGATCTGAAGACCAAGGATACCGATTGGAAGTGCAAGTGTCAGGGCAACCTCAGAGCTTTTGCCAAGCATGATGGCAAAGGCAGTTCCTACAGCTGTGGCAATTCCGGGTTCTGCTGCAGAAGCTCCGCCGATATTTACAACTCCCATGAATACAGCTTCCAATGAAGCTCCGATGATAACTCCTGTGTGAAGATCTCCAAGGAACAGACCTACCAGTGGCCCGATGACGATTGGACGGTTCAGCATAGTAAATCCGACCAGCTCTGCACCGCCGACACAGATAAATACGGCAAGTGCTACAAGAAATGCGTTTAACATTTTTTCTTTCCTCCCTTTTTTGTGCTACGTTTTATTTATTCAGTGGATGTCAGTCAAGCTTGTCCAGTATATCCTTCACAAGCTTCTGCTCATCATTGGGTACCTGCTGCATACAGGTCTTCGGATCAAGAGCCACCAGCTCTTTCAGTGCCTGCTGTTCTGCTTTTGTCAGCATGATAGTCGGGGTCAGGACAAGCTTCTCGGAAACATCGATTCCATCAAAACGTCCCGTATTTCCTACATTGAGGAATCCGATCTCACCAACACTTTGTCTTATCTTCAGAGCATCCTTTACCGTTCTTGTCAGAACCAGAATACGCATCCTGGATGCCTTCGGATTGTTTAAGATACGAATGGCTTCATCCACCGGTTTGATCAGCGATTTGATTCCGCCCGGTACGGCCATTTTCAATGCCATCTTCTGGGTGTTATCGTTAGCTGCCTCGTCGTTAGCTACCACGATTCCCTGTACAGCCAGCTGTTTGGTCCAGGTCATGGCAACCTGTCCGTGGATCAGACGGTCATCTACACGAAGTGCGGTGATCTTTGCTGTGGAATTGTCATAGGACTGGGGAGCCAGAGCTTTTTTCGGTGCGGATTTTTTTGCATGCGATGCAACACCTTCTGAAATCTGCGCAGTATTTTCGATACCCTGTGCAGTATCTTCTTCAGCATTTTTTTCAGATGTGGATTTCTTTCCACCGCCAAAGTCCACTACCTGAAGCTCTTCTCTGGCATCATCGATAAACTCTTGGATCTCATCCTCTGTCACATCGTCATCTGCCATCATGACCTGCATCAGGACCGGAAGGTTGGTTCCTGTGATCAGCGTAACATTTTCTTTCTGGCTGTATCTCAGAAGCTTCTGATTTACGCTTCCTCCCATCAGATCTGTGAAAACGAAAATCCTGTCGTTTTCATGCTGTGCGAAATATTCTTCAAACTTTTTCTCCACATTGTCTTCCGGTGTCACATATGCGTCGATGGTTGTGATCTCATCCATTTTTCCAACGATCAGCTCTGCTGTATAACGAATGCCGGAGGCCATTTTTCCATGTGTGGCGATCAGAATCTGTTTCATCTGGTATTCACTCCTTCTGTACTCTTTCCCTTTGGTTATGTACCTAACCTTTATGTTCACACTATAGCATCAAAGTTAGACTGTGTAAATAGGTTATGTACATAACCTATCATTGTAACAAGTTCAAAATCATGGTTTTGTGCAGGTTTCACATAGAACAGCAAATGCTTATTATCCACATCTTCAGCACGAACCTACACAGGATAACTCTTTTACGATTTCAGGTAAATTTACAAAAAGCCGAAAATACTCTGACTGTCAGACACTGACAGTTCCCGTATATTTCGGCTTTTGATATCTTTATATCTTAGATTCTCTATACTCTTACTATATTGAAAGTCCCGATTTTCTATTTTTCACAGTTCTGCAGTGACTTCTCGTATCTCTCCCCTTGATCAGATCAGGTACATTCTCTGCAGACTTACTTTTCCTCATGCTGCGGCTGTACAGATCTCCTGGGGATCAGCGTGACCGGAAGCATGATCTCATTTTCACGCTCTTTTTCCACTCCATTGATCCGTTCCATCAGAATTTCCACTGCAAGAGATGCCTTCTGCTCCACATTCTGGCTGATAGTAGTCAGACGAGGCACGGAAAATTCCGCATAGCTGATGTTATCGTATCCTGCAATTCCGATCTCCTTCGGAATCTTTACTCCACGACTGCTGAAAAAGCTGATAGCCTCCAATGCATAGAGGTCCGACAGGAAAAACAGTGCGGCCTTTGGTTTTTTCCGCTGGAGCAGCCACGCATAGCTTTCTTTTCGTTTGGCGTAGTTCATTCCAAGAGCAGTAAACTGCACCTTCTGCTTTTTCTTTGCAAAATCCTTCGCCGCCCGCTGAGCGCCCATGTAACGAAGATGATCCACACCATTATCACGGCCTGCACAAACCTGGATATGCTCATAGCCGCATTCCAGAAGATATTTTGTCATAAGATAGCCGCCACTTTCGTCGTCCAGTCCGATATTCAGGACATGGTTTTCCTGGCCTGCATCAAGCTCACCATATGCATCAATAGAAACGATCGGTTTGTTGATCAGCTGATAGATTTTTTCGCAGTTGCTTTTG
This sequence comes from Blautia sp. MCC270, assembly GCF_018785605.1. NCBI lineage: Bacteria > Bacillati > Bacillota > Clostridia > Lachnospirales > Lachnospiraceae > Blautia > Blautia sp. MCC270. The sequence goes on along the minus strand of NZ_WQQD01000009.1, from coordinate 7,575 downwards.
CTGAAGGAAATGGCAATAACACCATCTACATCCCAACCCATGACCATCTGGAATATCTTATCTGTATCCTTTGCGGAATACAGCATCAGATAATATCCCAGTTCCTGCACGTATTTCTCGATAAAACCGATGATCTTTCCATAAAAAGGATCTCCGATGATAGAATCCTTGAAGTCTTTATGATAATTGATCACAACTGCGATCAGCTGGGATTTTTCTTTATTCAGAACTCTCAGTCCCATTTTCTGGACATACCCCATCTCCCGGATAAGATTCTCGATCTTCTGAATATTGGCAGGAGATACTTTTTTTGTTTTTCCATGTATGACGTTGGAAACAGTTGTTGTACTCACGCCTGCTCTTTGCGCGATTTCCTTAATCGTTGCCATTATCTTTCCTCCAGAGATATTTCTGTACGGAAGCCACTGCATTGGCTCCGTCTGAAACAGCAGTTACTATCTGGCGAAGTGCCTTGGTACGAATATCCCCCGCTGCAAAAACCCCAGGTGCGCTGGTAACACCCTCTTCTCCGGCACAGATATATCCATTTTCATCCAGCTTGAGCTGGTCCTTTACAAGTGTCGTATTAGGAACGATCCCCACAGCAATGAAAACACCTTCTGCGGTCAATTCCCTCTCTTCATTTGTTTTTATATTACGGATTTTAAGACCGGTCACTTCATCCTGTCCCAGGATCTCAAGGGGAACACTGTCCCACACCATTTCTATATTCTCACAGGCAAAGACTTTCTCCTGAAGTGCCTGATCTGCTCGAAGCGCATCACGGCGATGAACAAGATATACCCTTTCACAGAGGCCGGAAAGAAAAACTGCATCCTCTGCTGCCACGTTTCCTCCCCCCACTACCACTGCGGTCCGATCCTTATAAAAAGCTCCGTCACAGGTAGCGCAGTAGGAAACACCAAGGCCGCTCAGATCATCCTCTCCCGGGATATCCAGCTTCCGGTGCTCTGCCCCAAATGCAAGGATCAGGGCTTTCGCCTGATATTCATGCTTTTTTGTACGAATCGTCTTGATCTCTCCGGAAATATTTTCCAGGAAAAGAATCTTCTCTCGCTGCGGTTCCAATCCCAGCTTCCGGGCATGCGCCCCAAAGGCTTCTCCGAGATCCATGCCCGATATCCCCGGCATTCCCGGATAATTATCCACCGCATAGGTAGCTGTGACCTGGCCGCCCGGTGCAAAGTTTTTATCGATCCATATGGTATTTAACCTGGCCCTGGACGCATAGATCGCTGCCGTGATCCCTGCCGGACCTCCGCCTAAAATTGCAAGATCATAAATATCACTCATGTTATTTCTCCATTTTTGTATATTTCCGCTCACATAATATCATAGATTCCGTAATTTTCCAATATGATAGAACAAAGCGCCACTCTGAAAGGACGTTACTGTTTGCTTCGAGACCATCAGCACTCTCCACATGGTATATGTCTGTAAACAGTAATGAAAGACTGTCTTATGTCTCTTAAAATCAGGAAAAATAAATTTTCTATTTTCATCACTCTGCTTCTTATCCTGGCACTTCTCACCGGCCTTACTGCCGGTTATTTTTCCACTCACGGGATCACAGAAAACGGAAAATTCGAAGCCTTTTCCGGAAAAGTTTTTCAAAATGAAGTTTCCGGCAGCACCCTTACCCTCCATTATACCCTGGCACATCCGGAAAAACAGGGTATCCGGCGAAAAAAAGCTTCTCTTGGCACTGTCCCCACAGATATGAAAAGTACATACCAGATCTGCAGCCAGTACGAAAAAAAGCTGAAATCCTTCCGCTACAGCCGCCTTTCCACGGAAAATCAGCTGACGCTGGACTCCATGCTCCTCTATTACCACACGGAAAAATCACTGGGCGACAATTATCTGCTTCAGGAGCCTCTTGGCCCAAGTCTTGGTATTCAGGCTCAGCTTCCGGTTCTTCTGGCGGAATATGCCTTTTATGAAGATCGTGATATCACCGACTATCTCACTCTTCTCACCACCATCCGCCCATACTTTCGGAGCATCCTGGAATTTGAAAAAAAGAAATCCGAAGCTGGTTTCTTTATGAGCGATACTACCCTGGACCGGGTCCTTGCACAATGCAGTGCTTTTATCCAGAATCCCGATAACAATTATATGCTGGAAATTTTCCAGAAAAAGCTATCCGAATATGGAAAACTTCCTTCCTCAGAGCAGAACGCTCTGGTCCTGACCCACCAAAATCTTATGAAAACAGAAGTCATCCCAGCCTATCAGGAACTTATGACCGGTCTGGAAGCTTTGCGTGGCACAGGAAAAAACACTCGTGGCCTGACTTATTTCAAGGGAGGAAAAGCCTACTATCTCTATCTTCTTCAGAGTCAGACCGGCTCTTACGTTCCTGTAAAGCAAATGGAAAAACGACTCTCCGGACAGCTTTCCGACGAGATCGGCATCGCAGGAACCATACTTCGACAAAACCCGGAGCTTCTGACTACTCTCAGCCGGGGAATCACTTTCAGAGAAATAAAGCCTGCCCAGATGCTGAATGCCTTGCAGCAAAAGATCCAAACAGACTTCCCACCTCTCACAGATATCACCTTTGAGCTCCGCACAGTCCACGATTCCATGAAAGAATATCTAAGCCCCGCCTTTTATCTCACCCCACCTATGGATACCGGAACCCCCAATGTGATCTACATAAATCCGGCTGCCAACTACCAGGGTCTGGAGCTTTTTACCACACTGGCACATGAAGGATTTCCGGGGCATCTTTACCAGACTGTCACCTTCCAACGCCAAAAATCCTCCAACATCCGAAATCTTCTCTGCACCTCCGGCTTTGCAGAAGGATGGGCCACCTACATCGAACCCTATGCCTACCAGTACGCCGCCGATTATATTCAGGATCCTTCTGCCACAGAGCTTGCTAGGATCTCCTGGCTGAACCGAAGCATCAATTTATGCATGTACTCCCTTCTGGACATTGAGATCCATTACAACGGCTGGACTCAGGCCGAAGCCGCCAGCTTTCTAAAAGCCTTTGGTATCGAAGACAGCGCCGTTGTCTCCGAGATCTACCAGTATATCCTGGAAACCCCGGGAAATTATCTGAAATACTACTGGGGCTACTTAAGTCTTCTGGACTTATGCACTTCCGAACAGAACCGCCTTGGCCAGGACTTTGATCTGAAAGCTTTCCACAGCCAGGTACTGAAGATTGGTGGTGTACAGTTCCCGGTGCTGGAGAAGTATATTGATGCGGAATTTTGAAACTATTTTTTCACTCCAACCCAGCAAAAAACAGTTCATAAAAATCATCCTCACCCTCAAGCATCGGAGAATTCTCTCCGCCGCCATTGGTACTCCTCTTCATCGCTGCATAAAATTCCTCACCAGCTGCGATCAGATCCATCTCATAAACCGGAACCCCAAGCTCCCGGCACTTCTTACAGAAAGCAGCCAGCGGCGCTTTCTCCCTGCGGGTAGCAAGCAACATCTCCCGAAGCGCCGGGTCCCTGCGGGCCTTTTCCTTCAGATTATCAAGCATCTCCACAACTTCCATCAGACTCAATCCCCCTTCACACAGCTTCTGAACAGCACATCCAGTTCCGGAATCTCTTTTTTCAGAGAAACCAGCTCCCCATTCCTGGTAAAACAATGCTTCGAGGAAGCCTCTGTACAAACCTCTCTTCTGGTCACATTAAAAAACTCATAAGCCAGCTCCAGAACCACACCACTGTACTTCTTCACCGAAACCGAAATCCCAACTACATCATCAAAAAGCACCGGCTTCTTATAAGAAACTGAAACCCCTGCAACCGGAGAAACAATCCCCCGCTTCTCCACCTCACCATAACCAAAGCCCAACTCCTTCATGAAATCGATCCGGGCCTCTTCCATCCATTTCACATAATTGGAATGATGGATGATCCCCATCTGATCCGTCTCATGATACTGTGCCTTACGCCTGTAAACACCCATGTTTATATCCTCTCTTCTGTAAAAATCTGACATTTGTCACCAGTAACAAAATATCCTCTTTATTTCTCACAAACCATACTCTTTATACAACTCCCTGCACGCCTCCGCACTGTCTATTATTCTCCCGATCTCATCCATCCGGCCATCTGCGATCAGACGATTGATCAGCATTCTCACTCGTGCTTCTCCAATGGCCTCACCTTCTGCCTTTCCTTCCGCTTTTCCTTCCGCTTTTCCAATAATTTTCCCACGTGCTTCTCCCAGCTCAAGCAAACGTTCCGATTCCAGCTGTAAAACCTTTCCACCCATAATTTCATCTACTCCTTTGATTTTTTCTTCTTTTCGGAAAATGTAATCTGATATCCTTACAATTAATCTAGTGGATCTCACACGACTAAAGTCACATGCTCCTCAGTCGCTTTAAGCGACAAGGCTAAATATCGGCGGATACGCCTGTAGCTTAGGATATGCACAGTCATGCGCTTTTTCCATGCCAGATATGGCAGGTTCCCACACTGCAGGTAATCCGCTGTATATCTGCCTGTGTTTATGCTGCTCTTAAGAGTTCCATTTCTGAAAATAGTTCTCTTAAGTCCGCATATACACATGAGATCCTACGCTTTACTGAAGGGACTTTTGCCTCCAGCAAAGACCTTTCCGTTGCCGGAAGGGGTTTTAAGAGTTCCCGGATAAAATATCTTGCTCCAATATTATAGGACGCCGAAAGATCACAGTTATATCTTTTTCCATTCTGGAATGTACATAAACTGTGATTGCCTGGATCACGGACAACTGTTCCCGACCCATCACAGGCAAGCCTGCTGGTATTCCATGCACAGATCCTGGATATCCGCATCCCTCTGCGATGCGCCTGATGTTCACATCTTATCTGGATATCCCTTTTTCTCCACAAATGCAGCTTCTGTTTCTTTCTTCCGGATATCTTTCCTTTTGTTTCCAGATACTCAAACACGATCACATCCGCGTGGTTTTCTTCCGCATATCCTGCAACTGCTCCTGCGATCTTTCTTCCAAGTTCTGTGTTAAGACGCTTCGCATAAGCCCATCTGCTTTTCACCTGTACAGGACCATGTTCCCGCTGGAACCTGCGTATCCGTCCCAGCACACGGTACATCCGGTCTTTTTCACTGGGAAAATCAATAAATTTTCTTCCCAGGACAGTTCCATCTGACCGCATAATAGTGCAGACTGCATCCGTATTGATCCCTAAATCCACACTGCAGATGATCTGTTCTTTTACAGGTGCCTTTGTAAGCTGCACCTCTTCTGTATAAGAAAAACGCAGGAAATATTTACGATGCCTTTTTTCCAGCACGGGAGCTGCTGTTCTTTTTCCCGCCCAGTATTTCCTCAGATATTCCATATCTGTATGGCTGAGACTGACCCGGAACCATTTCCAGTCATGGCCGTCATAAAGTTTCAAGTACGCTCCATCTTTTTCCTCCGTATCTTCACGGTACATCACATCACGGTAAAATACCGGCATAGCATGATTACCACACACCAGCTTCGGCGTGCCGCCTTTCTTATCCATTTTTTTCCACAGTTCCAGCCTCGTCTTATATGAGGATACGCTTCCCAAGGCATGCTGGATAGCTGCCCTTCTGAGATAAGAAGGCATCTTTGGAAATCGCAGGTCAAAATCAAACCTTGCCTGATTCTTTTTTGTGGTATGCACCAGATGTTCTGCAGTATTGAAACGTTTTTTAGGTTCCGTGATCACTGCCAGTTCATCCCATGCCTGGGCATAGATCTCAATCAGGCAGCTGACCGCAGAACGATAAATATCCAGTGTCTGGCGGATCGGGATATTCTGTTTTCGCAGTTCTACGCCATAACTGGATACTGTCCTCATCTTTTCTCCTCTTTCTTACAAATATAAAAAACGAGTTCTTTCAGATTACTGTTTTTCTTTTTGCCCTTCGATATAAGAACATACCTGTTCCCTGCTCCTGTCACTCACAGTTACTGCACAATAAGATGGATTCCACAGATGCCCTCCCCAAAGTTCCTTCTTCAGTTCCGAATGCGCAAGAAACATCTGCCTGGCAATGTTCCCCTTCATGATCTTGATCATATCCGAGATATAAAACTGTGGTCTGCAGTCTACAAGAAGATGGATATGATCCGGCATAACCTCCATTGCCAGGATCTGAAATTTATATTCTTCTGCAAGGTCACAGAGCATTTCTTTGCATTCTGCATCAATACCATCTTTTAAAACTTTTTTCCGATATTTTGTACACCATACCAGATGGTACTGCAGGGAATACACATATCCTCTACCATATGAAAGTCCATTATTATTGATATTAAATATATTTTTCTCCATGTTTTTATTATACCATACGCAAGAAGAGTTTACAAACATTTGTTCTGTTCATTTTCAAAAATAGTGCGTCTAACTCATCACTACTGAAGTAACGAGAATGCGACGCACAGTTATTCAATAATCTTCGTAGTTTCTCAGAATCCTCACCTATTATATGCGCCGACTCCTCGTATCTCATTACATAAAACGGAAGTAACATCAGTAAATTCTTCTCAAAAATGCTATCCTTTGTATAACGCTCCACCTTCACCGTCGGAACACGATATACACACACCTGCCCATCCGGAAGCAGCAGCTCCACTTCCTCAACATCCGGCGTATTCTTCGTAGATCTTAAATAAATTACACATGATCTCGGAAACTCCACATAAAACTTCCGTCCTACTCTCCGCCTACTCTCCAAAGCAATCGCAAAATCATACTCAAACATTCGGATCGCCATCGTAATATCATCCGTACTCTGACACTCAATATGATACACCTTATCCCCGATCAAAAGCTGGGCATCCGTGATCAGTTCCCCGTCCTCCAGCTGATGCTCATTCCGAAGATGCACGATCTTCACATCCTTCGGATATGAGGTATGAAACACCTCGTTGATAAGCGGAACGAGCAGGTAAGTCATCTTCTCCACCATTGTCCGGAAAACATCGTCAAATATAGTATTGTTATTCATTAACACTCCTACTGATATATAAATTATACCATACAAAGAAAACATAAAAACCCCATAAAACGGATTTTCAGAACCTTCACAGTAACAAAAAAATGGAAAACGCTTCAGAACCCGAAGCTCCAAGAATGTCCATACAGACAAAAGATCTTATAAGATATACCAACCATACCATACACCAGAGAAAAAATCACGCAAAACCCATCCAAAAATTCCACCACAATTCGACACACTCCCAGCCGACAACGAAGCACCTCGACACACTCCCAGCCGACAGCGAAGCACCTCGACACACTCCCAGCCGACAACGAAGCGCCTCGACACACTCCCAGTCGACAGCGAAGCGCCTCGTCCCACCCCCTTCCCATCAAACCACAAGGAAACTCAGCCTTTCCTCCACGCCGTCCAGCGCAGCGCTGACGGCTCATCCAACTCCCGCCCAGCCACCCTAGCCCTACCGCCTTGAACCTCACAGCCCGAGCCGGGGATGCTGTCTGGTCTGCCTCTGCAGGAGGGGAGCTGATTCTTGGCTGGCGGAAATCTGCGTTGTTTTTCAAAAGTCCGCTGTCTGAGCGGCTGCAAG
>NZ_WQQD01000085.1:0-1620 GCF_018785605.1 Blautia sp. MCC270 | reverse complement strand
TAAATATATAATGAATATATTTAGGATATTAATCAACCAGAATCCTGTATGGGGAGTATCAGGATTCAGTTGCTTTTTCATATTATTAACAGTAGTTATAATCTACGAACACTATATGTATATAAATACCAAAGTTTCATTTAAACAAATGATAGCAAGAATTCTACTATTCATATATCTCTGGACAGTCCTGGAATCTACAGTTTTCACCCGAATTCCACAGGCGCATCCACAATATGAACTGCAGGTATTCTGGTCATGGAAAGCAATTTTTCATTATCATGACAGAGAATTACTAAAAGAAAATATATTAAACTGTATGTTATTGATGCCGTATGGATGTATGATTCCAGTTGCAGTGGGAAAAAGAATCAGTTGGAAAAAAGGGCTATTGATCGGCATGGCTACATCTGCGGTGATAGAAGTATTACAGTTGATAACCTGCAGGGGACTATTTGAGATTGATGATATTATTCACAATGGAGTCGGTTGTATGATAGGTGTTATATTGATTTCACGCTGTTATCGAATCAGTTTGGAATAAATCAATAGACAAATAGGGCAACTTGTGCTACATCTGTATTTTGACAGTAGAGTCATTCAAGCGAATTGCACGAAGTCATGTTAGAGATTTTAGTGGAGAGATTATCGCAGAAATGTGGTAAGATAAACAGGTAATGATTATTGAGGATTAACGAATGCTCAGAAAGCACGTGCTCTCTGAGCATTCTCTCAAATAAAACTCATCATTTCTCCCGCAATTTCAGAACATCCTCAAGTGGTAGCCCTGAAAACCTGCTGCTATCCTCAGGTGAAAACCTGGAATCCTGCAGCATGCGTTGTGCAGTAAGTAAAGCATGGTCCTGAAGACCTTGGGTATGACCTAGGGATAGACCTTCGGCGCGTGCATCATCGCACATTTCCTGAACAGCCTGACACATATTAACACTCCCTTCTGTTTCTGTGAAACGTAAGTTGATACCGGTTATGGAGTCAATGACCCGGGCTGCTTTGAGCTCGAGTGATTGGAAGCCGGGGCTCTGTGATGTGAGCTCCTGAAGTTTCCGTTTATCTTTGGAGTATTTAATGAAGAGCATGACTTCTTTGAGATTGCTCTGGAGTTTGTCAAGTTCTTCATCCTTTATCTCAGCAGGTGAGAAGAGATTGGTCCGATAATCGGGGACCAGAGAAAGGATCTCGGGATCCTGTACAGAGAGCATTTCGTGGAGGCTTCTGGGAGCGTTCCAGGTATCGGAACCGAAGTATACGACTACGGTTATGACAGGGATGAGCCGGTCATCCTTGTAGAAGCCGGTGAGATATTCTCCGGATGTGGAAGGCCATTGTTTTGCTTCTCTGTGTGATCTGGTGGAATTTTCCACCTGCCCTGCGTATTCTAATGCATCATAGACCATGTTCTTGACCGGCAAAAAAACGGACATTCGCATTCCGCTTTGCTACATGCTCATGAATGCAAGTGCTTTGCACTTGCGTTACATAGTTCTGTTCCGACTGGTTCTCAATCCCAAGGAGAAGATAGATCCTTGAATCATCGTGCATAACATTAAGAGATTTGAATTCGTCCCGGAATTTCTGGACAGGAACTTCTGAAGTGCCGGA
>NZ_WQQD01000084.1:0-212 GCF_018785605.1 Blautia sp. MCC270 | reverse complement strand
GCATCCGCCCTGTGCCCTTATTGCTTGACCTTTCGCTTCATCACCCTAGCGTAGGTGATGCGGTCTCTTGATTCTCGTGTTACTACAGTAAGTGCTTTCTTCTCACGAAGTTTACACTCACGTTCGTAACGTATGTGTTTGATTACTCTGTTCATAACAGATAAATCGATGTCTTCCTATCTTTGCGTTTGCATTAATTTCTTAATACTTTG
>NZ_WQQD01000083.1:0-671 GCF_018785605.1 Blautia sp. MCC270 | reverse complement strand
TTATGAACACATCAAATATCACAAATTACAAGCCAAAAGATTTTGCTGAACTGTTAGGTGTATCTGTAAAAACATTACAGCGTTGGGATAGAGAAGGAACTCTAAGGGCAAACCGAACTCCAACTGATAGACGTTATTACACTTATGACCAATATCTGCAATTCAAAGGAATAAGTACTGAAGATGACCAACGTCAGGTGGTTATTTATGCCAGGGTATCTACAAGAAATCAAAAAGATGATTTACAAAACCAGGTTGCATTTTTACGACAGTTTTGTAATGCCAAAGGTATTATTGTAGACCAGTGTATTGAAGATTATGGAAGTGGCCTTAATTACAATCGTAAAAAGTGGAACGAATTATTAGATGAAGTGATGGAACAAAAAATCAAAACCATAATCGTAACTCACAAAGATAGATTTATCAGATTTGGTTACGACTGGTTTGAAAAATTTTGTGCGAAATTCAATACGACCATCGTGGTAGTGAACAATGAAGAACTATCACCACAAGAAGAACTCGTGCAGGATATTGTTTCAATACTCCAGGTGTTCTCTTGCAGGTTGTACGGACTTCGTAAGTATAAAAAACAAATAGAAAGGGATGTGGAAATTGCTAAGGAGCTTCAAGACGGAAATAAATCCGTCAGAGGAACAGAAAGTCAAGATTCA
>NZ_WQQD01000082.1:0-305 GCF_018785605.1 Blautia sp. MCC270 | reverse complement strand
ATTGCAATAATAGGGATCTCCTTTCCGTCCGGACGCTCCGACAGATTTCTGATAGCTTTTGTCGTTTCATAGCCATTCATTTCTGGCATCATGATATCCATCAAAATCAGATCAAAGGTCCCCGGAGCTGTATTGCAAAACTGTGCCAGGGCAGATTTTCCATCGGCAGTCCTGGTTACGATCATCCCTTGTTCTTCCAGCAAAGCTGCTGCTATCTCTGCATTTAAATCATTGTCCTCTGCCAAAAGGACATGCAGACCATGTAAATCCATATCTTTCCTTAACTTTTCTTCCTTTTCAGTTAG